>NZ_CAUTBW010000038.1:0-25132 GCF_963536905.1 uncultured Alloprevotella sp.
GAGAGGGCATCCATGAATGACTTCTCGCTTAGCAACGCTTTTTAAGCGACGACTAATTAGTTCAAAAATAAAGAGAAAAATGCATAGAAAGCGTTCAAATATTGCATTTCCAAACACCATAAGGAAAAACACGAAAGAGATAATCTTATTGGAGAAAACTCCTCTACTAAATCTTTTTTATGATTGTTTTTGTTTGTTTAGAAAAAGAGCTATATTTGTCGCACTAGCACACTTGAATAGGGATAAAAATAGAAAAAAGATTGTTTTAGTCTGTCAATTACTTCCCTTTCTCAGTTGTTTAACTCATTATTTATTTACAAATTTCAATTACCTATGAAAAAATTTTACGCATTATTTTGGGTTCTTCTGTCAGTTTGGCAAGTTTCAGCGCAACCGTGGGATGGAACTTCCGCTGAAGTTTGGACTCAAGGAGAAGGAACGGAGCAAGCACCCTATCTCATTGAGAAACCTTCAAACTTAGCTTATCTATCGCAGAAGGTAACAGCTGGAGAGTCTTATGAAGGCAAATTCTTTAAATTGACAACAAATTTAGACATGAACGGGAAAGACTTCCCCGTCATTGGCTACTACTACGAGAAAGCCGACCCTGAAACGGGCGACCCTATCGAAGATATGTCTCACTATTTTGCAGGAGTGTTCGATGGAAACCACAAGACGATAGATGGTCTCACAATCACAAAGACCAATACAGTACAGATAACAGCAGATAGCACAGCCGAAGCCGAAATGGGAGTAGGCCTCTTTGCCTGTCTCTCTGAAAGTGGTATCATTCGTAACCTTGTGATAGGTCCACAATCAAACATTGCCTGTGCTAATGCCGTTGGAACGGGGGCTATTGTTGGTGTGCTGAATGGTGGAATCGTGGAAAACTGTGCTAATTTAGGATACGTTGGCTCTATCATGATTGCAGGTGGCATTGTGGGAGCTATGTATGAAAATAGTACTGTACAATATTGCGCCAACAAGGGCAAAGTGAATGGTGCCTTTGGAGATGCCGGAGGCATCGTGGGAGCTATGGATTTATCAGCAATCGTACAAGGTTGCTACAATATGGGGGAAGTAGAAGCCTATACTACTGTTGGAGGAATTGCAGGTAAAACTTCTCAAGAAGATAAAGTACTCTATTGCTATTCAGCAGGAAAGCTCACGGAAGCTGCTGGTGGCGTAAAACTCGGAGCTATTGTTGGCGAAGCCAATGCTGATACAAAAATGGAAGGTAACTTCTATGTTGAAAAGTTCACAAAAAGCATTGATTTAAACGCTGAACCCATATCTGAAGAAGAGATGCGTTCCGAAACAACTCTGCAAAAGTTTAATAATGGCTTAGGAGCAACAATCTTTAAGACTGTTCCAGCCTTAAACAATGGTTTCCCATGCTTCGTTTGGGAAACAAAAGAACTTACTTCTGCTGGCCAACTCACAATTGCTAACGATTTGCTCTTGAATGGTCGCAAGCTTAAGAGTTCACAACCACTGACTATCTATGATCTCTCGGGTCGGATGATTACGAAGGGACAGGATATCCAACTGAATGAAGCTGGTAATTATCTCATTCTACGCCCTGGGATGAAGACGCTAAAAGTTACGGTGAAATAAGAACTACAGAAAATAAGATCTTATAATTGAAGATTCAATCTAAAATTAGTTCCTACACACTACAATAAAAAAGCTCCGTGGAAAGTCTTGCACTTTTCACGGAGCTTCATTTGTATTAAAGAGTAGAACCAACGCATTCTTCAACGCCGCTTTTTATTGTTCTTACTGAAATTAGGATTAAAAGAATGAGACTTATCATCGCGCGTCTTTTGCTTCTGCCGCTGAGGTTTAGAAGTAGGCCTAGGTCCGCGGTCAGGTAGTCCGCCATAGAGTTTCTGTATCAAATCGGGACGGTTCATACGCCGCAACTCAGCCTGAATCTTTGCGCGTTCCTCTGGCTTATACCAAAAGAAGAACATACGCTGACGTAATTTCTGCTGCGGCGTTTGTGCGGAATAAACAGCTTCGAGTGTGTAAGGATGGTAGCCACTATACCACGTCTCGGTACTTACCGTCATGGGAGTAGGCGTGAAGTCTTGAACCTGCTCCAAATGAAAATCCAGCTCTTTCGTAAGTGCTGCCAATTCTGCCATATCCTCTTCCGTACAACCAGGGTGCGAGGATATGAAATAAGGTATAATCTGTTGCTTAAGTCCGGCTTCTTTGTTGATTTTTTCAAAGATGCGTTTGAATTCATAAAACAACTGAAAGCTTGGCTTACGCATAATGTTCAGCACGCGGTCGGAAGTATGTTCTGGAGCCACTTTCAGACGACCACTAACATGCCGAAGAATGAGCTCTTTTGTATATTCTTGTGCGGCTTTATTGGAATGTTCATCTTTACTCTTATGGAGCAGAAGGTCATAACGCACACCGCTACCGATAAAGCTTTTCTTCATGCCAGGAAGTGCGTCAACAACGCGGTACACATCAAGCAGCTGTGTGTGGTCAGTATTGAGATTGGGACACACAGCTGGATTGATACAAGACGGGCGCTTACAACGGGCACATATATCGCGGTTGCGACCTTGCATACCGTACATATTGGCCGATGGTCCTCCTAAGTCGCTCAGATAACCACGAAAGTCGGGCATCTTCGTAACGGCTTTCACCTCACGAATTATGCTCTCCTTAGAGCGTGACATGATAAACTTCCCTTGATGGGCACTAATGGTGCAGAAAGCACAACCGCCAAAGCATCCGCGGTGGATGTTGACGCTGAACTTTATCATCTCATAAGCAGGAATACGTTTGCCGCGATATTTAGGGTGAGGCAAACGCGTATAAGGTAAATCAAAACTATGATCTATCTGCTCCGTTGTCATCGGGGGAAAGGGCGGATTGACAACAATATAATCCTTGCCTAAAGGTTGCAAGATGCGCTGTGCGTGAAGACGGTTACTCTCCTCCTCTATATGACGAAAATTCTCAGCATAATGCTTACGATTGCTCAGACAATCCTCATGACTATGCAGCACTATATCATCATCCGTTATACCTCCTGGAACTTCGTTTTCTTTCACCATTGTGACGGTTTGCGAAACGGGGAACTTTCCAACGATGTTCCGAAAATCGGTAGCAGCCACAAAGGCATCAGGCTCGTGGTGCAGCACTTTGTCCTCCAAAAGCTGGCAAAGCGCAAGCATGGGTAGTTCGCCCATGCCGTATATAATAAGATCGCCCCCGCTCTCCTTGAGAATGCAAGGTTTGAGGGCATCTTTCCAATAGTCGTAATGGGTAAGGCGGCGAAGACTGGCTTCTATCCCTCCCAGCACCACAGGAACATCAGGATATATCTGTTTGAGAATTTGAGAATATACTATCGTTGGATATTCTGGTCGCATATCGTGACGACCATCCGGACTGTAAGCATCTTCCGAACGCAGACGGCGGTTGGCCGTATACTTATTAACCATAGAGTCCATACAGCCAGGTGCAATTCCAAAAAAGAGGCGTGGCCGTCCGAGCTTCTTAAAGTCGCGGAAGTCACCATGCCAGTCGGGCTGCGGTACTATGGCCACACGGTAGCCTTCAGCTTCCAATATGCGGCCTATGACTGCTGCGCCAAACGAGGGATGATCGACATAAGCATCTCCACTAAAGAGGATAACATCTAAGTAGTCCCAGCCACGCTGACGGACTTCCTTCAACGTTGTTGGAAGAAAGTCGGTCAGTTGCACCCTCTTTTCAGTCTGTATATTTTGAAACATCTATTCTCATAAAGAGGAAGTTACCCTCTATTCCTCTTACTTATTAAAATTCCACTATCGTAATTCCCGCTCCACCAAACTGAACGTGCTCGTCATGAAAGGATTTAACGCCGGGGACCGTTTGAAGATATTGGCGGACAAGAGCGCGGAGAGCACCTGTTCCCGTTCCGTGAAGAATACGAACTTGCGACTGCTCTAGGAGTATGGCATCGTCAATGAAATGAGATACCACGTCGAGCGCTTCATCCCCGCGCATACCGCGTAGGTCTATCTCAGACTTAAAATTCAACTTTTTTTCGTAAACAGCATCCCGTGTCTGCTTCGACACAAAGGTGGAAACTTTTGAGATATTATTGATCTCTGGCTTCACCGTTACTTCGAGGCGCGACAGAGGAACGTTGGTGTGCATCATACCAAAGAGAACGCGAGCTTGCTTACCGGTAATCACTTCCACGTGCCCAACTGTAGTTTGGCCTTTTAAGCGGACATAATCCCCCACCCTCACTTTTACTTGAGTAGGTACAGTCTGAGGCTGATCGGAAGCATTCTTTGACAACGTACTAACCAACTGTTGCAGTGCAGAACCTTTCTTTTCAGACTTCCTCTGCTGCCGGCGTTTGATTTTCTCAATTTTTCGTGCTATGCGGTCTTCCTCTTCCACGTCCTGACGAAGGGCGTTTTTATATTCATCTAACTGTTGGCGCACTTCGCGCGTTTTTTCTTTCTCGGCCTGGGCTTCTTTGATGGCACGGATAGTGCTTTCGATTTTTGCATTACTCTGCTTGAGTAAGTCCTGTGCTTCCTCTTTCGCTTTAGCCATCACTTGTTTCCGCTCCTGATTGAAATTCTGGAGTTCTTTCTCGTAGTTGGCCAGCGATGCCTGCAGCTGCTTCTCCTGCGTGTGCACTTTCTGACGCTTGGTCTCCCAGTACATTTTATCGCGAGCTATGTCCTGGAGGTATTTATCGGACATGACATAGTCCTTCCCTACCAAGTCGGCAGCATAGGCTATCACATCTTCGGGTAAACCTATCTTGCGGGCTATCTCTATGGCGAAACTGCTACCTGGATGGCCTATGCGCAACAAGAATAGCGGTTGCATCTGTGCGCGGTCGTATAGCATAGCTCCATTCACTACACTCTCCGTTGAATCAGCAAAATGTTTGAGATTTTGGTAGTGGGTTGTGATGACGCCGTAAGTACCGTTTTCCACAAAGCGGTTAAGGATGGCTTCAGCCATAGCTCCACCTATTTGGGGTTCTGTACCGCCGCCAAATTCATCAATCAAGAGCAGCGAATGAGGCCCGGCATTTTTCATCATGGCTTTCATACCGAGCAAGTGACTGCTGTAAGTGGAGAGTTCGTTTTCAAGGTCTTGCTCGTCGCCAATGCTGATGAAAATATCCTGGAAAATACCCATCACGGAATTTTCGCGCATAGGTACGGGCATACCGCATTGTAGCATATACTGCAACAAGCCGACAGTTTTCAAACAAACAGACTTACCGCCTGCATTAGGGCCTGAAATCAACAGAATATGTTGCTTACCTTTGAGGGCAATATCGAGCGGCACCTGCTTACTGCCGTGGCGCTGCAAACTTTGCTGAAGCAGCGGATGAATGGCTTGCACCCAATCCATATAGGGATATTTGCGCACTTCAGGAATAACAGATTCAAATGTCGTTGAAAAGCTCGCCAAGGCGCGCAGAAAGTCGATATGAGCCAAGAAGTGTAGACTTTGCAACATGGCAGGCGCACAAGGGCGAATGTTGTTGGTCAATTCTTGCAAGATACGAATGACTTCGCGCTTCTCCTGCGACTTTAATTCGCGGATACGATTGTTTGCATCTACAACTACTGATGGTTCTATGAAAACAGTCTTGCCTGTGGCACTCTCATCGTGTATGATACCCTTAATTTTTCGCTTAAGGGCCGGAGCTACAGGAATCACCAAACGCCCATCACGCAGTGTGGGCGCAACATCGCGGTCTATGTAGCCTTCGTTCTGTGCCTCGGTGATGAGGGTGCGCAAACTATGGCTGATGCCACGCGTTGTTACTTCTATCGAATGACGAGTTTGGAGCAATTCGGGAGAAGCCGTATCCTTGACTTTTCCGTATTTGTTGAGCACTTCATCAATGCGCTTGACAATTTGCGGAAATGTCTCCACATTGGAAGCCATCTGAGTGAGTGCTGGGTATTCGGGTGTTTCGCCGTCGCCTTTTTTGCGAAAGAAATCAACTAAATCACTGACCGACTTGAGCGAACGTTTCAAATCGAAAAGCTCAAGTTCTTCCAGGTGTGTGCGCTCCGGACGGATGCGCATCAAGGCCTGACGAACATCGAAAAAGTTTTCTTCGTAAACGTCGTCTTCCTCTTCAGAAAAACGTATGAAGTCGCGCACCTGTTCGAGCGCTTCTCTCACGTCTTCGTATCGGGACAGAAATTTGAGTTGACTATCTACCCATTCGGTGCCAAGCGTGGACATGCAACGCCCTTTAAGCAACGTCCGAATTTCGTCAAACCCGATTTTCTGTTCAAAATTTTCAGGGAAAATCATGCTTGTATTTATTTTTAGGCAAAGATACAAAATAGATACGAGATAAGGGAGAAACAGAACGGATAGAAGCTCTCAGCAAATGACGCGCGAGGAGACGTTATTTACTGCTACTTTATTTGACAATAAATACTTTTCTTCCAGAGAAGAGAGCCTTAAAAAATCCGCCAGCAACCTAAGAAAAGAGCGTCTCAATGGTGTATTTTCTAAAAATTCTCTCTATGAGGTTTTGAAAAAGAGCCGATATGGGCATTGTTTTCATCATTTTTGCGATTTTCATATACTGAAGAGGCGCTTCTATCCTTATGCTGCCAGGTGATACAATAAAGATAATGCATCAATAAAAAACCAGCCCTACTGAGAAGTTATTTTACAAATAACATCCCGATAGAGCTGGCGAGTTTTAAGAAATATGGTTTATTTTATCACCAAAGCGCGGTCGATAGCATCCACTAAGGAAGCGTTGTGGGCCTGCGTCTTAGCATCAGCCACTGGCATACTCAGTTTCTTGCGTAGTTGCTTCAACGTTGAAAGCACAGCAGGACGCGCATCATTAGAAAGACTTGCCGATTTGAAGAAGTCGATCAGATTCTGCACATAAAGTTTCTGCACATCACGCGTGTACAGAGAAGGCGTACTGCTCTTAAAGATGTAATTTGTGAGATCCTGCAAATATTCTGGAGCCTCGTATTCACTGTTCAAACCATTGAGCAGAGAGGAGTTGACAAGCAGCATCATGGTGCGTGCGGCAATGCCGTATGTAGCGTTATTTACATCTGGGAAAAGACTTTTTACATAAGCTGGCTCGCGGAACCACGTAGGCTCTGTGATAACGTTATCAGCAACAAACTTCAAACATTCTTTCTGACGGGCCTTGCTGACGTTGATATAAACATTTCCTCCATTGTCCACCGTACCATAATTTTTGTAGACACCACCTATGTTGCGGATAACGTGTCCCATATAACGGAGGAACTGGCTCTGCACCTGTTGGTACATTGACTTGAGGTTTGTGGAATAAATATCATTGCTTTGATAGGTCCATTCGGGCAACTGTGGCAACATGCGCTTCAAGTTGCGAATACCATAATAAGAAGCCTTGACAGCATCATCGCCCAAGTCCTCTGTTTGGCAACGACTGTCGCGGGTAGTATTCGTTTCACCATCACCAAACCAGATTCTCGGCTGACCACTAATCTTTGAATCGACACGTGCCTTGGCATAAGCCTCGTTCGTCATCTTCTCGAGCTCATAATGGTCGCTATTGTCATCATAGGCATTCCACATCGGAGTGTAACCCCATTTGATAGCCCATACATCATAGTCGCCAATGCGCGGGAAGATTCCCGCACGCGAGATACCATCTTCAGGCTGCGCCACATAGTTGAAACGAGCGTAGTCCATAATGGAAGGCGTGTGCCCGTGAGCCTCAACAAAAGCTTTGTTGCGAAGACTATCGACAGGAACAGTGCTGCTTGAGCCGAAGTTATGGCGAAGACCGAGCGTGTGGCCCACTTCGTGAGAAGACACAAAGCGAATGAGCTCGCCCATTAGCTCGGTGTCGTACTTCATCTTGCGAGCAGCCTCATCAAGCGTTCCGGCTTGAATCATATACCAGTCGTGTACCAGCGTCATCACGTTGTGATACCAGCAAATATGACTTTCCAGAATTTCACCTGAGCGCGGGTCGTGCACCTGTGGGCCATAAGCATTTTCTATCGGAGCGGCCAAATAGCGAATCACGCTGTAGCGCGCATCCTCCATACTCATCGTTTTGTCAGAATCAGGCCATTCTTTTGCAAGAATAGCATTCTTAAAGCCTGCTGCCTCAAAAGCTTTCTGCCAGTCCTCAACACCTTGAATCAAATACTTGCGCCATTGTTTGGGGGTGGCAGGATCGATATAGTAAACAATCGGTTTCTTCGGCTCCACAAGTTCACCGCGTTTCATCTTCTCCATGTCGGCAGAATCTTTTGGTTCTAAACGCCAGCGAGTGATGAAGCGTTTCGGCTCAACACGTTGCTGATTGTCACTGAAATAAACAAAATCGTCAGTGAAATAGCCTACGCGTGGATCAAAGAAACGGCGCATCATCGGCTTCTTAGGGAGCAGTACAAACGAAATGTTCAAGCCGAAGGTGATCTTTCCAGTGGCCGATGCCGCTGCCGTACGCATTTTCTGCGACATAAAAGTTCTGACCAAACGGATTTCTGTGTTCATCGGGAACGTTTTAACGCTTTCAATATATGAAAGCTGTGGCAGGAACCCTGCAAGGCCAATATCTTGTTTATCGTCTTGGGGCACGCTAAAAGCGGCATTGTCATCATTGAGTAGAGATGTGACTTTAATCTTATACATACCCTTCACATGACTTTCTATTTTGAAGGCGGCAATGATTGGATTTGTATTACTGATTGTCACCGCGCGATTGATAGCATCAATGGAATCGGCAGTATTCATCAAAATATTTGAGCGCATCAAAAGTCTATCGCCTGGTGCTTTCTCGAAATAGATGGTTTGCTGATTTATCTGCTCACCGGCAAACTTGCCAACGTTGGCTGGCGCTTGCGTGAGACGCACAGTGGTTAAAAACTCGCGAGATAAAAGACTATCAGCGATTTCAAAGAAATAGTCTTCACCTTGCTTTGTTACAGTGAACAGACCTTTCGTAGTCTCAGGTTTTGCAGCAGAAGCCTGCTGTCCGCCTGCTGAAGCCACCGTAGCAGAAGGCTTTGCAGACTGTGTTTTTTTCCGAGCGACTGATGGTATACTTACCAGCAGACCGCAAAGAAGAAACGGAATGACATGTTTCATAGGTGTGTAAAAAAAAGATTGATATTATATTTTTAGAATTTCCTTTTTGAAGAGTTCGAAAGAACCGTCCAAACGACTCAGTTCGTAGTCGCGCAAACGGAGGGAGAAAGTTCCAGGAAGTTCTCCAAGGGCAAAATAGGACTGCAAGATACTGGCCATATTATAGCTCAAGTTATCGCCGCGCTGCATTAGTTGAACGCTATAGGTGCGCAGCAGCTTAGTGTCGTGTTCCACCTTTTTGAGTTGTTGGAACATTTCGTAATAACACGGCAGGGTCCCTGCTGACAAGAGATAGAACGCTTGTGCGGAAATATCGTCAGAACAAAACAAATGCAAGAGCGAACGAACTTCTTCCACTGTGCGAACTACAGGCAAGAGAGAAAGCAAAAGCTTCCGACAATCTATCGGACTGGCCACATCGGCAAACTGCTGTAATGTAAGTATATCAAGTTTGAAATGGTCCGCGGAATAGAGCGTAATGGCAGCTTTGAGAAAGGTGCCAAGATAGGCTTTGGAGTTGGAGGAAACCAGAATAAGGAAAGAGTTCCAAAAAACCGTGGGACTGTTGGCCAACTTAGGCAAGAGCTTCTCCCCCAGCAAGAAGCCAGCCGTTCGAAAATCCTGATTGGAAAGCCCCTCTAAGAAAGAACGCAGTCCTTGAATATCGTCCGCGCCCAGATAGGCTTGCAGACGACGTTCAAGAACTGGATTATGTCTCTTCAGTATGGACATGTTTATAAAAAGAGAATGTAGCAAGTGAAAAGAAATAGCCACTGACTGCGGCTCTTATCTTATTTTCGAGTTAGCAAGACAACATTCTCCACATGCTGTGTGTGGGGGAACATGTCTACGGGCTGCACCTTAAGAACCTTATATTTTTCGTCCAGCAATTGGAGGTCGCGCGCCTGCGTAGCAGGATTGCAGCTGACATAAACGATGCGTTCTGGAGCAGCATTAAGAATCACGTTGACAACATCAGCGTGCATACCCGCACGTGGTGGATCAGTAATAATCACATCAGGCCGACCGTATTGCGCAATAAAGTCATCGTTCAGAACATCCTTCATATCGCCCGCGAAAAATAAGGTATTGTCGAGTTTGTTTAAGGCTGCGTTCACTTTAGCATCTTCAATAGCCTCTGGAACGTACTCAATGCCTATTACCTGCTGCGCCTGATGAGCCACAAAGTTGGCAATTGTCCCCGTACCCGTGTAAAGGTCGTAGACAAGTTCTTTACCTGTTAATCCAGCAAAGTTGCGCGCCACTTTATAAAGCTCATAGGCTTGCTCTGTATTGGTTTGATAGAAGCTCTTAGGACCTACTTTGAAGCGGAGGTCTTCCATCGTTTCGTAGATATAGTCGTGGCCGGCGTAAATCTGAATGTCTAAGTCGCCAATCGTATCGTTACACTTCTGGTTATCTACCCACAAGAGAGAAGAAACCTCGGGGAAGTTGATGTGTATCCACTCCATCAGCGCCATTGCTTTTGGCTGATCGTCAGCCTCTTTCAAACAGAATTGCACAACGAGCATCACCTCGCCCGTGGCCGATGTGCGAATCATTATGTTTCGCAAAAGGCCTTCCTGCTTGCGGAGGTCGAAGAATGTCAAAGCGTTATCAAAAGCATACTGGCGAATACCATTACGCAAGCGGTTGTTGATATCGTCCATGAGCCAGCACTCGTCAATGTCGAGTATCTTATCAAAAGCTCCAGGGATATGAAAGCCCACGGCATTCATATTGTCGAATGTCTCGCCCGAAGATATCTGCTCTTTCGTCAACCATTTTTTATTGGAAAAGCCAAACTCCAATTTGTTGCGGTATTGCTTGACATGTTTACTACCGAGTATTGGAGAAATCTCGGGAAGTTCCACCTTGCCAATACGGGTCAAAACATCTGTCACCTGCTGCTGTTTGTAGGCAAGCTGCTCCTCATAGGGAAGAATCTCCCACTTGCAACCGCCACAAACACCATAGTGTTTGCAAAAAGGTTTGCAACGCTTTTCAGAATACTTATGGACTTTAACAGCTTCGGCTTCAGCATAAGAATGCTTTTTTCGCGTTAGCTGCAAGTCTACAACATCTCCAGGTACAACATAAGGAACAAAAATTACCATCCCATCAACGCGCGCTAAGGCTTTTCCCTCAGCTGCCACATCGGTTATTTCGATTTGCTCCAATAAAGGAAGCGGCTTTTTCTTTCGACTCATTAGTATATATGTAATCTATTGCAAAGATACACAATTATGGCGAGAACCACAGAATCTGCTGTTTTTTGCAAATAAATGTGGTTCTATCTCTATTTTGCTTAAAAAGTCCCTCTGAGGGACAAAGATTTCGACTCAAAGCATAGCGTAAAGGCGCGTGACAAGTCGAGGAGCAGCAAACTCACTGCGCACTTTCTCATCAACGACAATATAACCACGCTCCACAAGTAGAGGCAAAGCTTCAGCAGGAAGGTCTACCTCATAACAATCTGCTAACAACACACGATGGGTCAAAACGTGTTTCATACCTTCTGCCACCAAGTGATAGCTGCTTCCTGAAGGCAGATCAGCAGTACGGACCACCTCATCAAATTCCGCCTTGTGCTCAAACTCTAACAAAGGCGGTTCGTAGAGACCTTGCCAAATGTCGCCGGCTCCCCTACGATGCAAAAAGATTTTCCCCTCACATCGAAGATAGAGATACACAAAATAGCGTGTTTTCACCTCCGTCTTTTTCGACTTCACGGGAAGTTGCTCGACACAGGCAGCAGAGTATGCCACACACGTATGGCTTAGCGGACAATCTGTACACTGAGGGCTCTGCGGAGTACACTGCAATGCGCCAAAATCCATAAGAGCTTGGTTGTAATCGCCTGGATGTAGCTCGTCAAGAAGTTGCTGTGCCAACTCTCTAAAGACTTTTTTCCCGGCGGTTGTATCTATCGGTGTGAAAATCCCAAAATGGCGAGCTAACACGCGATAGACATTTCCATCGACAACAGCTGTAGGCAATCCGAAAGCAAAGGCAGATATGGCAGCGGCCGTGTAATCTCCCACGCCTTTTAGTGTGCGAATTTCTTCATAGGTTGTAGGAAAATGTCCGAGAGCCGCAATTGTTTTTGCTGCTGCATGAAGATTTCGCGCACGGGAGTAATAGCCCAGTCCCTGCCACTGCTGCATCACTTCATCCTCACTGGCGGCAGCTAAAACAAAGACATCGGGGAAGCGCTCTAAGAAGCGCAAATAATAGTCGTATCCCTGCGCTACTCGCGTTTGTTGCAAGATGATTTCAGAAATCCAAATACGATAAGGATCTTTCGTGTCGCGCCACGGCAAAGGGCGTTTGCGCTCCTCATACCACTTCAGCAACACTTGAGCAAACTCAGAAGAGAAAAGAAACGAGTTACCAAGCAATGCCTCGCAACTCGTATCAAATTTCTCGTATGTAGCGGTCTGTCTTTCTAACGACTCATTTTTTATTGGGTCTTTTTTCAATCGTGGAATAATTTAATGCGTTGTTCTTCGCTTAGTTTGCAAATCAGCAGTGTACCATCGCGCTCGGCAACGACATAGCCGTCCAGGCCTTGCACTACTACTTTCTTCAACTTCTCAGCATGTACCACGCAGTTGAAACTATCATAGAAATTGATATCCGGTCCTATTCCAGCATTGCCATATCGGTCCTTCTGACTATTGTCGCGGAGCGATGTCCATGTGCCGAGATCGCTCCAACCGAACGAAGCAGGACACACAAAGATTTCTTCTGCCTTTTCCAAGATGGCATAGTCCACACTGATATTCTCAAGCGACGGATAGAGTTCATTGATGCGTTCTTGTTCCTCTTCCGTGTCGTAAATCGGAGTCAAGCGTTCGAAAGCTTTCGACATATCGGGCTCGTAAACGCGAAAGGCATTGATGATCGTAGATACGCTCCAGATGAAGATACCTGAATTCCACAAATAGTTATCATGCGTCACATATTCTTGAGCCAGTTCGAGGTTGGGTTTTTCTTTGAAAGAGTCGACACGGAAAATATCTTTTTTCCGACTGGAAGAGAACGTCAAATCAGCCTTGATATAGCCATATCCTGTTTCGGGGCGCGTAGGGTGAATTCCTAAGGTAACAATGGCGTCGGTCTCAGCCGAAAACTCCATCGCGTTCTCTACAACGCTGCGAAAGGTTGAGGCATCGAGCACCACATGGTCGCTGGGTGTCACTACGATATTGGCACGCGGATCGCGCTTCTTGATTTTGTAGGACACATAGCAAATACACGGAGCTGTATTGCGGCGACACGGTTCGAAGAGCACATTGGTTGCTGGCACTTCGGGCAACTGTTCTGCAATAGTGGCTTTGTACTTTTCCGAGGTAACAATCCAAATGTTCTCCATCGGGACAAAGTTCTTAAACCTATCCACAGTGAGTTGAATCAAGGTCTTGCCACAGCCCAACACATCCAAGAATTGCTTTGGGACAGCCTCACTACTCAGCGGCCAAAAGCGGCTACCGACACCGCCCGCCATAATGACTAAATGATTCATTCGTCTCTCTACTTATCGTCTTGAGTGGTTCCTTCGATATATATACGCACCAAACTATTTGAAGCATTGGAACGAACCGTTACAGGTTTCTTAAAAGGACCTGCATACGTATTCTTACCATCATACGTAACCTTCACTTCGCCTTTCTTACCTGGCTCAATGGGTTGCTTCGTGAAATCGGCCACGGTGCAACCGCAGCTGCTAAACGCCTGCTGAATCACCAGCGGTTTGTCGCCTGTATTCGTAAAAGAAAACGTAACCGTCTGTGGCTTGGAAATAGAAAAAGTTCCAAAGTTGTGCGTTGTCTTGTCGAACTTAATCACTGCCTGCGCATTCAGACTTTGGAATACGCCAGCCAAAAGTATTGAAAATAAGAATAAAAATTTCTTCATAATCTCAATTTTAATTTGGTATAGGTAGCGAAGATAGGAAATTATCTTAATAATAAGGATATTTAGTATTATAAATCACACTTTTTCAGATGTAATACACTATATTTGCTTCAGAATCCACATAATTATGCCTATAACTTCCTTTCCTGTTTCTGCTCTTGATAGCCCTGACAGAGTGATTCTTGGTATCGACCCTGGTACCAACTTTCTTGGCTATGGCATCATTCGTAAGCAGGGGCGCAAGGTGGAAATGCTTGCTATGGGTATTATTGATCTCCACAAGGTGGCCGACATGTATCTGAAATTAGGCCGTATCTATGAACGCGTACAAGGCATCATAGATTCCTACCTTCCGGATGAAATGGCCATTGAAGCTCCATTTTTTGGAAAGAATGTGCAAAGTATGCTCAAACTTGGACGAGCACAAGGTGTTGCTATTGCAGCTGCCATGAGTCGGCAGATACCGATCCACGAATACGCGCCACTGAAAATCAAGCAAGCCATCACAGGTAATGGGCAGGCCTCAAAGGAGCAGGTGGCTGAGATGATGAAGCGCATGCTCCATCTGCGCGACGAACAGATGCTCTCCCATCTTGATGCCACTGATGCTCTCGCCGCTGCATATTGTCACTATTTACAATCGGGCCATGACAATCGTACCGAGGGAGCTCCGCGCTCGTGGAAATCATTTGTCAATCGCAATCAAAATCGTGTGAGTTCTGGTCTTACGGGTCCGCAGCAACGATTGGCTGCCGCCTTGGCCAAAACAAATAAGAAAGTATGATTAACTACTATGCTGAAAATATCACTAATTCTACTCTTTCTTCTTAGCTGTGGCACAACCGCAAAAACCCAGGAAGTGTACAACTATGTGCTGAACAACGCTATCCGAACAGTTCAGTCACCTACCAGTGGTTTTACACAAACACGTATTGCACAATTCAAGCAAACAGCATTGACATATCTGCGCAAGAAAGCCACAGAAACCATGCCGGAGGTGACAGATCAGTTTCTGAACACCCAGGCCTATTATATGTCAGAATTTATAACTCTCTTCTTCGATGAAATCCTCAAGAGCAAGAAGCAGGATTGCGAGAAGAAGAAAGCTAAAATTATGTTGTTCATGGATGCCAGCAAGAGCAACCCGCTCTTCGATGATACGGACACTGAAACAACCGACTCCTACATTTTGGAAGGCAATCAGCTCACGCCTTTCTCTCTCAACACCGACTGGCCACGGGCTTACGCTGCGGCAAAGGACAACATATAAAATAAGAACGTCCCCCTATGGACAAATAGCCTTATTGTTTTCAAAAATGCAATAAGGCTATTTTTTTATACAATAAGGCTACCAGCCGACAGCCTTATTGCGTCAGCTGACAGAATAAGGAAAATCCCGACTTCTTGCTATCCTGTTTTTCTCCTCATAAATATCTCCAAAGAAGAGCAGAAAGAGGCTGAACGAATGCTTATGGAGCAGAAAGGTGGACAGAAGAGAAACGATGAGAACAGCCCAACAGAAGTCAAAGATAGGAGAAGCTTTCCGCATCGAGGATAAAAGAAGTTCTCCTCCCATCATTGCAGATGGGAGGAGAAACCTTTGTTAGAACATATAGAGTCGTTATTCGACCTTAGGCTAAATGCTATAATTACAAGAGCTTTCTTATTAGATAGAAAAAGGCCATGCCTCGCTTTTTGTAGCGAAAGGCATGGCCAAAAACTTGTAACTAATCTCCCCAAATGGAGCGATGAAGTTCGTCATCAGAACCAAATTTCGAGTCTACGAAACCGCTCTGTTCTCTTGTTCCAATTTCTTCTGTGGAAGGGTCGAACTGCCCATTTGAAACACCAGGGCTTGCAGTTATCATCAGGCTCTCTGCCGAGAATAAGAATGTCTCGTTCTGTGGTTTAATGTACTTTTTCTTTTCCATGATATTTTTGTTCTTATTTGATCATGATTTTCTTTCCGTTGTAGATATACAAACCATGTTGTGGTTTCTCAACGCGCTGACCATTCAAATTGTAGTAAACTCCATTGTTAACATTCGAGGAAGCTGCATCAACAGCATCGATACCTGTGATTGTAGTGTTATCGTCCATGAAAGTGAACACGAGTCTTGCCGTTGCAGGTACATTGGCGATTTTAGCATAAGCCTTGTGTACTGGCATTGTGAAAGAAGCAGGAGCCTTCTTGAAGATACCTTGAGCAGCAGATACTACGAAGATAGGATCAGAACCAGTAGTGATGAGCTTATCCTTTACAGTTTGTCCAACCATCAGGTTGTCACGAACGGTATATGCTGTGTTGTCTTTCTCACCAATAGCATAGTAGAAACTATCAGGAATTGCTTCGTAGGAAAGAACCTTCAGCAGAACGCCTGTTTCTGCAGGAACATAGCTGAAATCAGATGCAGCGCCACCCTTCTCGTCGATGCTGACCATCTGGATGCTGTACTTAGAGTCACCATAGTCGCCCTTACCTCTTTGGATACCAGCTGTTGTAGCTACGAATGCTGCAACATCGGGGGTCTTACTATTGTCTCTATAATAGATACCCAAATCAGCATCAAACTCACGTGCGAACGTGCCGTATTTGTGAGTAAGCTTCAAACCTGGAATCTTGTAGTCAACCTTAGAAGCATAGTTTGCCCAGCCTTTTGCAGCCTTATAAGTAGCAACAGCACTCTTCTTTACATAGATATTCGGCAGTGTGGTTGGGAATTCAGAATAGCCTGAACCAAGTTCCCACTTCGTAGCGCTCATATCGCGGGGAGGAATAGCATTAGTGAAGAAGACCTTCTCAATAGTAGAAGAACCATCGGCTTTCTTGAAGGCATCAATACCTAAATAGTCGAGAGGGGTACGGAATACTACTTCCTTAATGTTGGTAGTGTTGTCCTTCATGGCATAGTCGCCCCAAAGACGTACCTCATAATTAGTACCAGCGTTCTCTACACGTGCTGGAACCAGATAGGTATAGACATCGCTCTTAACATCAACCACCATAACTGCCTTTTTAGACAGAGGGAAGTATTCAGTAGGACCATAACCGTTAGGATCTTTGAAGAAAGATACACCAATGTTATGGAAAGAGTGCCATAGACTGTTTGCCTGATACAGACTCTCTGAGCCATTGCGTACACTGATGTCGATCTTCGACTTATCTACGTTTGGTGCATAGAAAGCAGTAGGGTCTACATCGGTAGCAGGAATAGGAGTCTTGCTCAAGAAGGCAATAGTGTTCAGTTGCTTACACATATCGAAAGCATGTGCACCAATCTTCTTGACCTTCTCGGGGATGGTAATGTTCTCCAGATTCTGGATATAATAGAAAGCATAGGGGCCAATCTCCTCGATGACAGGAGGAAGCATAGTGTAGTAGGTGTTAGCCTTTCCTGGAGGGAAGGAGATAAGAGTCTTTTTATCCTTGCTGAGCAGGAAGCCGTCAACACTTGAATATTGAGTGTTATTCTTATCAACATTGATAGCTGTCAGTGAACCGCAGAACTGGAATGCCTTCGGGTCGATATTAGTAGTAGCTGCAGGAATATTGATCGTCGTAATCTTTTGGCAGCTGTTGAAGGCAGACTGCGCAAGCGTGGTTACACTTTCGGGCAAATCAATGTTCAAGAGACCTGTGTTTTGGAACGCACCTTGGCCGATAGTTGTGATCTGTGCTGGAGCGGCAAATGTTACAGAAGACATATTAGAGCAACCGTTGAAAGCACCCGTATTAATCATCGTTACAGATGTGGGAATCTCAAAAGTAGGCAACTTGGTATCACCGCTGAACGCGTTGGTCTCGATAGTTTGCAACACACTTGTTCCTAAGAATCTGAAAGATTCAAGATTTGTACAACCTTGGAAAGAGCCGTTACCGATAGATTGAAGTTGTGAACCATTATCAACGGTCACAGTTTTGAGTTTTGTACATCCGTTGAAAGCAGCAGCACCCAATTCTTGCAGAGAAGCGGGAAGTTCCAACTTCTCCAAACCTGAATTAACGAAGACCCATGTACCAATTTTCTTGATATTGGATGTAGGTTGGAACACGAGTTCTTTCAAATTGCTTGTTCCTTGGAAGGCATCGTTGTCAATTTCTTCTACGCTTGGAGTCAGCGTGAGTTTTGTGATCTTTGCAGCATAATAGAAAGCTCTCTTTCTGATTTTCTTAGTAGTGGGTTCTGTAGTATAAGGCCCCTGCTTGCCAGCAGGATAAGATATCAGTTCCGTCTTATCCATATTGTAAAGCACACCATTAGCAGAAGCATAAACAGTGTTACCTGCCTCCACATTGATAGCTGTCAGAGCAATGGATCCAGAGAATGCACCATTAGCGATGTTAGTGACAGTTGAAGGAACTGTAACTGTCTGCAAATAGCGGCATGAATTGAAGGCATCTGCACCAATCTCTTTGAGCGGTGCACTCATCTTAACAGAAGAGAAACCTTCTACACGAGCAAAAGCGGAGGGGCGAATTTTCTCTACCGTTGTAGGAACGGTATATTCATAAGTGCCATATCCCAAAGTAGGAGTTCCTTTACCACAAGGATAAACCACCAACTCTTTTCCATCAGCTGTGAAAACTACGCCATCTTCACTCTTGAAGTTGGCATTACCTGAAGTTACATTGATTGCGGTGAGTTTTCGCGCAGAAGTGAAGCCGTTATAACCTGGTGAAGAGAAAGGAAGATCCTTCAAGGTTGTTGGCAATGTAACGGACGTGATATTCTTGGCTGCCTGAAAAGCATTGACACGGATACCTGTGGTGCCTTCTGGAACAGAATAGCTGGCATTAGGACGGTCTACAGGATAGTCCAACAACCATTTGTTAGCTCCATCTCTCTCGTAGAGCACACCGTTGTCAGAATAGTATTTTGCATTGCCTGCATCCACATTGATCGCTTGCAGAGCTTGGCAGGAAGAGAACACACCATTTGCCATATCGGTCACTGATGCGGGAATAGAGATAGTAGTCAGTTTAGTACCACCAAGAGAGTTTGCCTCCATCGCTGTCACCGTGTTTGGTATGGAAACACTGGTTGCGTTGGGCACAGAACTATTGTTCTGGATACGAGTTACCTTCCACTTAATGTTTACACTGTCCATTACTTCAGCGGGGATAGTTAAAGCCCCACTTTTGTTTGAGCCAGCAAAGGCGACCTCCTTGTTTACCAAACTGGTAATCACATAGGTCATACCATCTTTAGTAAACTTATCGCCATTAATGGCGGCATTTGCGGTCGCCACATTTAGCGCGATAAGCACTAACAGTAATAAAAATTTTGTTTGTCTCATAATAAAAAAAATATATAAATCTGTTTTATTTATCCTGTATATTATATAGCTCTAAGTTATTCCGTTTTTATATTATCCCGTATGTATAGCTCTAAATTATTCTGTTTTATTTATCTTTATTTATAGCTCTGAGTTATTCTAAAAAAACTTCATAATGAGAAATGGAGCTTATAGTCGCTGGCTTTCACCTGGCCAACGAATCCGACGAAATAGGCAACGGGAACTCTTGCGAAGTCTCGACCTAAAGGCATTGTGCAGTTTTTCACGCGCACGCCTATTGATGTTATGTAAAGAGTGAGTAGCTCTGCACTTAGAGAGAAAAAAGAGAAATATATTTGGAACAGATAGAGAATACAGCACAGAGAAATCTCCATTTCTCTGAACTGCGCATGTTCCTTTATTTTTACACAAGGAATAATTGCAGTGATTGTATTTCTTCGTAAATCTGTTCACTTTTCTTTATTTCGATAACTGGCGCAAAGATAAACAGTGTATTCGGAACTTGCAACAAAAACGCAGAAAAAAAGTAAAATACGACAGAAATGAAACCGTTTTTGCCACCTTTAGTCAGCAAAAAATACACTATTTGGTTATAAACAGAACATCATAAGAGATACGAAATTAAGGTAAAAAAATATTACATTTAAACAATATTATTTTTGTTCTAATTTACTTTTCTAAAAACAACACTGACAAGCAGGGATATTTTACGCACACAAAATTAATTCCTTCTAATGGCTTGTTTTCAATACATTTTAAGCATTATGTGTTAATACCTTCCTCTGTCCTAAATTACTTTTTCAAAGGAGAGAATAGACAAATAAAGAATTTTGTTTTTATGAGAGGAAGATCCACTGCTAAGCATTTTTCAAGATAGAATCGGTTTTGTATGGTGAATCTTTAGAAAAAAACAATTGATAGAAAGTGATTATTTAATTTTATCCTATGTCAGTTGCTATATTCCCCAGAAGTCGAGATACTGACGAGCCACTTTCAGATGGTCGTGATAGCGACGAATGTATTCACGACTGTCAGCTTTTAACTGAAGAATATCAGTTTTTCGCTCCATTAAAAGACAGAGTTGGCGATAAACATCCTCTTCATTGGGCTGCACATTAACAATGGGTTTCAAATCTGTATCACCAAGAATAGCATAGTTTTCAGGTTCGGCTCCGCCCACGACAATCATGCCATGCGACATGGCTTCCAAAGCGTTCATCGCAGGCGTATAGGAATAAAGCTGATCGAGCAAGATGTCCGAGTTGTTGAAAAGACGAACGTATTCTTCAAAAGGAACGGACTCGGCGCGCACTATTTCCATAGCGTCAGGATAACGCTGAGCCACTTGCTCTAAGGCTCTCAACATAATATCCGTGCCCTTGTAGGCACTCCGCGCTTTTTGAATACCAATGAAGAAGCGGAGGGGCTGGTGAACACTCAATGGAGATTCATCCACACGAATAGGAAAAGGGATGAAGCGGAGTTTGTCTGCGAACTCGTTCCGATAGCTGGCATAGTATTCATATAAGCCTGCAATAATCCCATCACAATCGGCAGCGATTTGACGATTAAGAAGGCCTTTAGCCCCATAAAGCCAATCACGAATCCAAGCTTCATTATCGGAATTGTGGCGAAGTTGGTTGCCAAAATTAAAATCGCTATAACGGAAGGTTGTACAGTCGAGGCAGGTACGGACGTAATAATGGTCCATACCAAAAGCACCCATAAAGACTTTCTTATTATATCGCCTCAAGTCCTGATAAAAAGGCAAGATACGCTCTCCTTTGAGCGGTAAAAAAACAGGATTGATGAGTTGGACAACATCATATCCCCGAAACTTGCGGCATTTCCACTGGAGCTCAAAATAATAACGCAAACTGCTCCAGCGCGAGAGCGATGGACGACGGAGGTCTATGTCTCGCGGATAGTTTTTCCAGCCATCACCATCGGAAGCCACCGTGACGTAATGGCCAAGTTCTCGCAATCCCGCTGCCAGCGTGGCGTGGACATTACTATAATCGCCTAAGAGAAGTATGCGCATAAATCAAGAAGTGTCTTGCAGTTGATAAAAAAAAGAGAACAACAAGAGAGAGTTTCCGCTCCGTCCTGTTGTTCTCTTTATAGTAAGAATCTTACTCAGCAGCAGCTTCTTCTGCTGGCTTCATATTTGTATAAACCGTCTGAACGTCGTCGAAATCTTCGAGTTTCTCCACCATCTTGTCGATGGTTTCACGCTCTTCGGGCGTTACATCTTTGAGGTCGTTGGGGATGTAGGTGAATTCAGCACCGATTACTTCGAAACCTGCTTCTTCAAGGTGTTTTTGAATTTCGCCGAAGCTCTTCGGATCTCCATAAATGGTGATACTATCTTCTTCGGGGTCTTCATCGAATTCGTCTTCTACGCCATAGTCAATAAGGTCGAGGATGAGCTCGTCCATATCCAGTCCGTCCTTGCGTTTGAACGTGAAAACAGCCTTATGATCGAAGAGGAAAGCCAAAGAACCCATTGTGCCAAGGTTGCCGTTAAACTTATTGAAGACACTGCGAACATCGCCCACTGTGCGAGTAGTATTATCGGTCAGCGTATCAACAAAGATGGCGACACCGTGAGGACCATAGCCTTCGTAGGTCATTGTCTTGTAGTCGCTCTGGTCTTTGCCCATTGCGTTCTTAATGGCGCGCTCAATATTGTCCTTCGGCATATTCTCGCGCTTTGCATTAGCGATAATAGCACGCAATGCAGGGTTGTTTTCTGGTTCTGGACCGCCGGCCTTTACTGCAATAGCAATCTGCTTACCAATTTTAGTAAACGTACGAGCCATATGGCCCCATCTCTTCAGCTTAGATGCCTTACGATATTCAAATGCTCTTCCCATGGGAATCTATATTTTTTGTTGTTCTTATTTTTATTCGAAAATAGAGACTGTCTTTCGTGGAGCACGAATATGCTCACCGCGATTGATTGCTCCGTAACTCTTTCTGTTTATCTCAACTTAGCGTCTAACTGCTTCTGCAAACTTGTGATAATCTTGTTCATGACGGCATCGACTTGCTTATCGTTCATCGTCTTTGTTTCATCTTGCAAAGTGAAATTGACGGCATAGCTCTTCTTGCCTTCTTCAAGATTTTTTCCTTCATAGACATCGAAGAGTGTAACCTTCTTCAGCAATTTCTTATCTGCCTTATAGGCAATATCTGCAATCTGTTTGAACTGAACTTCCTTATTAACAAGCAGAGCGAGGTCGCGGCTAACAGCTGGATATTTGCTAATCTCTGTGAATTCGACTTTGTTCTTGCGTGTCTTCTTCATCAGCTCATTCCAATTGAACTCGGCAAAGTAGACGTCATTCTCTAAGCCTTGCGCAGCAGTAAGTTTCTTTGCAACAACACCGAACTCAAGCAACACCTTTCCATTGCGATCTGCCACTTGCAGGCTCTTGCTAAAAATATCGGCAGTACCATCTTGAATGAGCAAGCCTCCAAGTTGGACGCCAAGACGCTGAAGAATACCAACGACATAGGCTTTCAATTCGTAGACACTAGAAGGCTCATTAGGATGTGCCCAGCTACCTTCGACATGATTACCTGTCAACCAAAGTCCTAAATGGCATTCCTCAGAATAGGCCGCCATATGATTTTTTTCTGCTAACTTTTCAAGAACTCCACCATCCTGGAAATCCTCTTCTCTAGCGGATTGAGGCTCGCTTTCAGCTGATGGCTTGCGGCGACTTGCATCGAAAGCATAGACATTACCCAACTCAAAGAAACGAAGGTTGGTCGCACGGCGATTCACATTGCGAGAAAGACTTTCTAAACCGCCGAAAAGCAAGGTTTGACGCATTACGTTCAAATCTGAACTCAAAGGATTGATGATATGAACTAAATGCTCCTTAGGATAGCTCTTCAACTCATTATAATAAGCTTCTTTGGTGAGAGAGTTATTCATAATCTCATTAAAGCCTTGCCCTATGAGCTGCTGAGCGATAAGCTTCTGTAACTTGTTACTACGATCTGCTTCACCTTCTACAGTTAGGCAAGAGTTCATAGTAGAGGGTATCTCAATGTTATTATAACCATAGATACGCAGAATCTCTTCTACGACATCGCAAGGACGCTGCACATCTACACGATAGGCTGGGACGTGGAGAGTGAGTTCTGTTTCGCTTTCGGCTACAATCTCCATTTCCAAATTAGTAACGATTTCTTTGACCACTTCTCGTGGAAGTTCTTTGCCAACTAAGTCATTAACGTATTGGAAGTTTAAGACGACAGGGAAATACTTCGGAAGTTCACCAGCTTCCACATCTTTGATTTCCATACTAATAGTACCCCCTGCCAATTCCTTTGTAAGGAGAGCGGCAGCTTTCAATGCATAAATTTGTCCGTTAGGGTCTACACCACGTTCAAAACGGAAACTGGCATCAGTGCTCAAGCCATGACGACGAGCACTCTTTCGTATCCAAGTGGGATTGAAATAAGCACTTTCAAACAACACATTCTTAGTTGTTGCGTAAGTACCACTACCCTTACCACCAAAAACACCGGCAATGCACATAGGTTCTTTTGTATTGCAAATTGCAAGATCACGATCAGACAAAGTATGTTCTTCACCATCGAGCGTTACAAAAGGGGTTCCCTCTGGCATAGATTTGATGATGACTTGTTGCCCTTCAATCATATCTGCATCAAAGCAGTGAAGAGGCTGACCGTAAGCCATCATTATATAATTGGTAATATCTACGATATTGTTAATAGGACGAAGACCTATCGTTGTCAATTTCTTTTGTAACCACTCAGGACTTTCCTTAACTACGCAATCTTTTACTGTGACTGCACAATAGCGCGGACATGCTTCTGCATTTTCAATTTTAACATCAATGGGCAAGTCTTCATTGTCTGCTGCAAAAGCATCAACGCTGGGACGATGAAGACTGGTATTATAACCATTACGCTTTAGCCAAGCATAAAGATCACGAGCCACACCGTAATGAGATGCAGCATCAATACGGTTTGCCGTTAAATCAACTTCAAGCAGAAAATCACTCTCTAAGTTAAAATACTCGGCAGCAGGAGTTCCAACTTTCGTATCTTCAGGCAAAACAATAATTCCATCATGACTTGTACCTACTCCAATCTCATCTTCAGCACAAATCATTCCGAAAGAATCTAAACCGCGCAGCTTCGACTTCTTTATAACAAACTCTTTATCTCCATCATAGAGTTTGGCTCCTAAAGTGGCGACAATAACTTTCTGTCCAGCTGCAACATTAGCAGCACCACAAACAATTTGAACAGGCTCTCCATTTCCTAAATCCACAGAACATACGTGCATATGATCTGAATTAGGATGTGGCTCACAAGAAAGAACATGGCCTACTACCAAACCTTTCAACCCTCCACGAATAGATTGCACCTCTTCAACACCGCCAACTTCCAAACCAATAGAAGTTAATGCAGCAGATAATTCTTCAGCCGAAAGATCAAAGTCTACATATTCCTTCAGCCATTTATAACTTACATTCATACGAATAAATTTGCTTCTATGAAATTGCTCAAAGGCAATGACTCTGACTTTTTATAGTCGAACGCAAAAATAATAGAAATCGGATGAAAAGCAAAGAAGAATGAAAGCTAACTGTCTCCTGACCATAAACCCAGACTCCAGCAACCAGTTTGCCCTTCTCAGAAAAGTAAATCTGCAAGCCTCTGCCTCAAACACACAAAAGAGACTCCCATCAGATGATTGCTCTGATAGGAGTCTCTTATTTGAAAAAAG
>NZ_CAUTBW010000039.1:0-24286 GCF_963536905.1 uncultured Alloprevotella sp.
GTGCTCGGCTGCCACTTGCGTGTTCGATGATCTGTCTGATTTTCAACGGTCATCCTGCTCTGAGCACTCCCCCTCATGGGGGAGATGGAGGGGGCTGGTTTCTGATTTACACCTTCTGCACCCTCACCTTGCCTTTTTCGAGGTCGAAGGCAGCGCGGAAGCGCGTGGGGCGCACCCAGCGAATCATGATGTTGCGCAGGAGCTTGGGCTCAAAATCCTTGGCAGTGGCAGCACCCTTCGATTTGATGGTGGTGTGGAGACTACCCAAATCGCCGAGACTCACACTCTTACCGTCGAGCAAGGCTTCGAGGGCGTGGACGCAAGCCTCTTTGATGACGGCTGAAGCATCGGCAGCAGTGGCTGTACTGGAGTGCGAAATCTTGTCGCAGAGGGTGGCGAAACTCATCTGAGTTTGCTCAACTTCTTGGGCGTAGTACTTCACACTTTTGTCAATAGGATTCTTTCTCTGGATTACTTTGTACTTTAACATGGTTTTGATGATTTTAGGCACCATCCACTCAACGTGGGTTTTGTGGTGCAGGTTAGTGATAATGATTTGGTTAGTGTCTCATTGAAGCTTCTTTCTTAAGACATTACAAAGATAGGAAATTAGACTGAATTGTGCAAGAGAAAAGGAAAGAAAATTTCAGGGATTGGTGGACTCAGACTGGTCGGACTGGTCGGACGGGTCGGAGGTCCTCTTGAGGGGGGGTGGGTTCTCAGACTGGTCGGACTGGTCGGACTGGTCCGAGAACATCCTGCTTGGCCTATTCCTTCCAATTCTTGATTTCGCTCTGGACATCATAGCTGGGGCAAGCTTTGTTGGGGTTCACCTCGCGGTGGCCACGGATGCGAGCGGTGGGGTAGTGCCAGTGGAGGAGGCGGAGGAGAGCTTCGAGCGTGGTGCGCTGGGCGCAGGTGCGCGTGTCCTTCGGGCGCCCCTCGGGGTCGATGCCGCCGATGTAGGCCACATGGATGGCGTGTTGGTTGTAGCCCTGCACACCGTTGGCCACATACTCTTCCGCCCAGAGGCGGCGCAGAGTGCCGTCGGCCTCGATCACGTAGTGGTAGCCGGGGGCGTGCCAACCGCGGGCGCGGAAGCCGTTGCGGAGCGCCTCGATGGTGGCGGAAGGTTGCGTAGCGGTGCAATGCACGAAGATGTTGTTGATAGTTCTCATGGTTGTTGGTTTTTAGAGGTTAGTGACGAGTTTTGAGTTGGTGGTCGATGTAGACCTTCACGCCGAAGATACTACCGGCGTAGATGAGCGTCTGGGCTGTGAACCACAGTACGCTGTCGGAGATTTCACCCAATGGCGGGACGATGAAGCCCGCGATGGTGAGGCCGACACCTGCCATCAGCATGCCGATGGCGGAGAGTTTTGAGAGATTGTCTTGCATGGTTTTTGGTGATTTTAATTGGGATGGGGCAGTCCCCTCCAGAAAGCCCCCTCCACCTCCCCCATGAGGGGGAGTGCTCAGAGCAGGATGACTATTAGACTCTGATAATTCTTAAAAAAAACAAGTGGTAGCCGAGCACTCCCCCTTTATGGGGGAGGTGGAGGGGGCTCTAAAATTGAATCTTTCCCGGCTTCTCGGCAGCGGGCGAGGTAGCTCTTGAGGGCAGCGATACCCACGAGGCCTTCGGGGTGGCGGCGCGCTTCGTTGGCGCGGTCTTGTTCGATGCGCTGCCAGGTCATGTTGCGCTCGGAGAGGAACGAGCGGAGGCTGCGCGTGAGCACCATGGGGTCGGGCGTGCCATAGAAACGTTCGTAGCGGCCACCCTTGAAGTGTTGGAAAAACCAACTGAGCTCGCATACGGTGAGTTGACCGAATTGCTGGAGGATGATGGCCGTAAGCTCTTGCATCTGGAGCGTGCTCCACCGCGCTGTTTGTCCGCAGAATTCGGCGATGCGCGTGAGCTGGGGCACTATCCACACGCGGCCCGAGTTGGGTCCGTAGAGTTGGTCGAGCTGGCGGAGCGTGGGCGCACTGCGTTGGATGCAATCCGAGAGCGGAAGTCGACCGTAGAAGCGTTGCACATCGGGGTTCATGGCCTGGCTGAATGTCGCGAGGGAGGGGTAGCGCCGTTGGAGTTCAGTAAGGACTGTTGGCAATTTGGCGGATGGCGTCGAGGGCAGTTTCGCGGCCAGCTTGGAGGTCGGCGTCGCGGCGCGTTGCAGAGGTAGATTGTCGGTAGTTTCCATAAGTTTTTTGATTGCGTTCCCAGGTGATACAGGCCGAATGCCAATTTTTCATTTTTGTGCGTCCCACGAGCCAGCCGTTCGATTCGTAGTGGCTGAAAAAGGCGACGGGGTCGAAGCTGTAGCCCTTCGCTGCCACGTGGCGGCAAACTTCGTCGAGGGTGGGAGGGGAGAAGCCTCTGCCAGAGAGGGGAGAGGAGCCCCCTCCACCTCCCCCATGAGGGGGAGTGCTCGGCTGCCTCTTGTTTGGGTCTCGGACTGGTCCGACTGGTCTGATTTGTCCGACTGGTCTGACTGGTTCTTCGACAACTTCGATGGCTGTTTCGGCCGTGTCTCGCGCAGCTAATTCTGACGTAGGAAGAATTAGCCTTTCTTCTTCTTTTTCTTCTTCTTTCAAGATAGGGGTGCAGGGGGAAGATGCTTTCTTCTGTTTTTCTTCTTCTTGCGATGAGTGAGCGATGTGTGAGTGATGTGTGAGCGATGTGTGAGTTGAGAAATGGTTTCTTTTGCCCAATCCATTGCCGTAAGCTACCAGCAATCTGTTGAATGGTCCACTGATGTTTTGCGATAGTTCTGCGCGTTCGCCAGTCATGAGGTAATCGATAAGAGCACAGAAAGCCAAATGGCGCAATCGCGGTTTGATGCGGCGATATTCTTCCCAAACGGGTCGGGTGATGATAACTTCGGAGGTCATGATTCTTGGATGGTTTTAGAGATGGTTGTGAGGGCGCGTCACGCGTCCGAAGGGGTGGATTTTGGGGTTAGTGATAGAGCCTCTGTGGGAGGTTTGTTTTGCTTCGGCAAAGGTAGGGTAAGGCTCTCGAAAATGCAAATTTTTAAGCAATTATTTTCTTGCTTTTTCTGTGGGTTGTAAACGATATTCTAAGTGTTAAAAACTTTTTTGTGCGTGTGTCACTATCTGTCACGATTTATTATTATGGGACGCATCTTCAGAGAGTTGCTTATTGTGGGTGTTTTCTTGTGGTGTATAGCTTTTCTGTGTCCGATGGATAGGGCTTTTCTCGCCCGTCTCCTTATTGTACCGGCTGGCTTCCTTATTGTGTCAGTGGATAGCCTTATTGTGTCGGGCAGGGGAATAAGGGGACGCGAAAAAGTGATTGTTTTGTCAAAGAAAAATACCGTGTTTTTATTGCGGGGTGGGCAGGGAATGCGAATTAGGCGAATTTTACGAATTGAGCGAATTTTCTTTTTTATTATTCGTTCCCATTCGCCCAAAATTCGCAGACCCCAACCAAGCTTAAATAAATTCGTAAAATTCGCCTAATTCGCCCAATTCGCATTCCCTTCCCACCATTCGCTAAATTCGCCCAAAATTCGCAGACCCCAACCAAGCTTAAAAAAAATTCGTAAAATTCGCCTAATTCGTAAAATTCGCATTCCCTTCCCACCTTCCGCCAAATTCGTAAAATTCGCTAAATTCGCTCAATTCGTGTTCCCTTTCCACCTACCTCACCTCAAAAAAGATTAAAAATTTCGTAGTTGCGAAATTTAAGGCTATTTTTGCACGTTGTATAAAATACTCCTTTGGCAGACGCGCGCGAGAGGCGCATGAGAGCGAAGGCTTGAGGACTACTTAAGAAAATTATGAAGAAATCCCGCATGGCGCTGATGCTTAGCGCACTACTCATGTTGATGGCCAATGTCGGCTGTAATACGAAAAGCGAAGTGGAGGACCTGACGTCGGGGGCTTGCCTGGTGAAGGCGATGACGCTCGGCACACTCAATCGTCATCTCCATACGCTCTCCCGCAGTGGGCGCGACTCGATTTATACCATCAAGGTGACCGGTTCGCTCTATCCTTTGACCATCGACCAGGTGAACCAGCGTATCTTCAACGTGGATTCGCTGCCCGTGGGCACTGATGCTAAGAAAATCGTGTTCTCTGGACTTACGGCCACGGGAACGGTGGCGATACAATCGAAGGTGACGGGGAAGGATACCCTCCTGAATCAGAAAGACTCCATCGATTTCTCTACGCCGCGTATCATCACGGTGTATGCCACCGATGGCGTTTCCAACCGAAAATACCAGGTGGACATCCGCGTTCACAAAGAATGGGGCGACTCCATGATATGGCAGCGCACGGCCAGCGGACTCTCCGCTTTCAGCTCCGTGCGTCAGCTCCACGCCCTCACCGTAGGGTCCACGCTCTATGCCTTCGGTCTTGAAGGCACCATGCCCGTTGTGCTCACCGCCAATACCGCCAGTCCGCAGCAGTGGACCCGCCACGCCATCACACCCGCCACGCTCGATGCCCATTCCGTGGTGCGCCACGGCAACAGTTTCTTCGCCTTGGCCAGCAACCAGCTCATGACGAGCGAGGACGGCATCAACTGGAATCCTGTGAACCCCACCAGTGGGCCCAACTCCTTCACACAGTTGGTGGGCAGTGGCACGAAACACCTCTTGGCCCTCTCGGGCGCAAGCTTAGTGAGCAGTACCGATGGCGGGCACACCTGGACAGCCGATGCCCTCGACTCCTCGGCTCCGCTGCCTCTGGACGAGAACGCCGGCCTCGTCTTTGCCTCCACCGTGAGTAAGAACTACGAGAAAGCCGTTGTGCTGGGACTGCGTGGCAATGAGCCCGTGTTGTGGCAGCGCGACCTCGACCTCTCGGGAACGGACACCTTCGGGTGGGTCAACTTCCCACTCGATGCCCACCGCCGCGGCCATCTCCCCACACTTCAGAACTACACCCTCGCCCGCTATGATGACGCACTGCTGCTCACAGGCGAGAAGAGCGACGGCAGTTTTGGTGGCCTCTATCTGAGTCGCGACAACGGTTACACCTGGTTGCAGAAAGAACTCAAAGTGCCCACCATCAGTGGGGCCACGAGCGCAACCGCCACGGTGGACGCCCAGAACTACATATATATAATATGTGCTGGCAGCGGCGAAGTGTGGCGCGGACGCATCAACCGCCTCGGCTGGAAAAACGAAGACACGCTCTTCAAATAAGTCGCCGCGGCTCATAGGCATATATATAATTAACAACGTTCGTCCCCCATACGATGACAGTCGCCACCGCTCACCCTCGCCCCCACGCGCAAGGCCCACAGGCCCTCGTTTGCCGCTTGGCGCTGCTGCTGTTCCTCCTCGGAGCAGTTTCCGCGCTCCATGCCGCTTCGGGCGATGACGACGACGCTTTCTATCGCCTCGAATTAGGCGTAGGCGGCGGCTTCGGTTTCGGTTTGAACGACGTCAATTCCAAACTCTACGGTACGCCCACGCCGGCCGCTGCACTGCTGGCCCGCTTCCCGCTGAATCCGCGTATGGCCGTGAAAGTGAGTGGCGGCTACATGAAGGTGAGCGGCACTACCGATAAAATCCTGGATTTCTACCCCGCCAATCCCGCCAGCGCGGGCACGGCACGCCTCCACTACGAGGCCAAGGGAAACCTCTACGATCTCAACGCCCTCTTCGAACTCCATTTCCTGCCCTACGGCTGGGTGAAGAGCTATCAGGGCTTCAAGCGCATCGTGCCCTACCTGCAAGGCGGATTAGGACTGACCTATTCCGACGCCGGCAAAGTGGCCACGGTGAATATCCCCATCGGGGTTGGCGTGAAATGGAAAATAGCCCCCCGCGTGAATCTCGGGCTCGACTGGACGTTTCATTTCACCCCCAACGATAAGTTGGAAGGTCTGGCCAATCCGCGCGGCATCAAGTCGGGCGAATTTCGCAACAAAGACCACTACAACCTAACCCTCTTCACCCTCACCTACGACCTCTCGCCCAAATGTCCCACCTGCAACAAGGACTGAGCGCGCGGTCGCACAACCCCATCATCACTATGACACTGAAAGAGCAAATCAATACGGAACGCATCCCCGCCCACGTGGCCATCATCATGGACGGCAACGGACGCTGGGCAAAGGCACGCGGACAGCACCGCAGCATGGGCCACCAAGAAGGCGTGGAAGCCGTGCGCGAAATCACAACGACCGCCTCCAACCTCGGTGTGCGCTTCCTGACGCTCTACACCTTTTCCACCGAAAACTGGAACCGCCCCTCCGACGAAGTGGCCGCGCTCATGGGACTCCTGCTGACGAGCCTTGAGGACGAACTCTTCATGAAGAACAACGTCCGCCTGCGCGTGATCGGTGAAATCACACGCCTGCCCCAGGAAGTGCTCCGCGCACTCGTGGGACTCGAGCAGCGCACCGCCAACAACTCAGGCATGACCATGGTGCTCGCCCTCAGCTATTCCTCCCGCTGGGAGCAAACGGAAACGATGCGCCGCATCGCCCGCCGCGTGAAAGGTGGCGACCTGCGCCTCGAGGACATCACCGAAGACGTTATCAGCCAAGAGCTCTCCACCTCCTTCATGCCCGACCCCGACCTGCTCATCCGTACCGGTGGCGAGCAGCGACTCAGCAACTACCTGCTCTGGCAGTCGGCCTACACGGAACTCTACTTCTGCGACACGTTCTGGCCCGACTTCCGCAGCGAAGAATTCTACCGCGCCATCGTCGACTACCAAGGTCGCGAACGCCGCTTCGGTAAGACCTCTGAACAGCTCACGCAGGAATAACCCCCACACCCCAACGCTATCTTGAAGAAAATGAATATATCACTCGCAAAACTATGGCTCTTTGCCGCCCTGCCCCTCGCTGGCATCTCCGCCGCTCAGGCACAGGTGAGCAATGTGCAGCGTCAGCCCGACATCGTTTATAGTGTCACGCCCTCGAAATACATCCTCGGCGGTCTCACCGTGGACGAAATCCCTGGCTACGACCACGACCTTTTGGAGAGCATCTCCGGCCTCGAAGTGGGCAAGATCTACGCCGTTCCCGGCACCGACATCACCGACGCCGTGCGCCGCTACTGGCAGCAGAAGCTCTTCTCCAACGTCAAGATCACGGCCGATAGCATCGTGGACAACCGCATCTACCTCCACGTTCATCTCACCGCCCAACCGCGCATCAGCTCCATCAGCTATAGCGGCGTGAAGAAGTCGGAACGCGAAGACCTCGAGAAGCGCCTCGGACTGCAAAACGGTAGTCAGATTACGCCCGATATGGTGAACCGCGCCAAGATCATCATCAAGCGCTATTTCGACGAGAAGGGATTCAAGGACGCCGAAGTCGACATCCAACAGAAAGAGGATGCCACAGCCGACAACCGCGTGCTGGTGAATATCGACATCGACAAGCGCAGCAAAGTGCACGTCAACCGCATCTATATCTCCGGCGTGACGCCCAAGGAGGCCTCCAAACTCAAGCGCGCCATGAAGAAAACCCATGAGCGCACACTGCTGAACTTCCTCAAATCGAAGAAATTCCTTCCCGAGAAGTATGACGAGGACAAAGACAACGTGTTGAAGCGCCTCAACGCCTGGGGCTACCGCGACGCCGTGCTCAAGAGCGACAGTGTGGCAAAGGTGGACGACGGCCATGTGGATGTGTACCTCGACCTGAGCAAGGGACAGAAATATTACATTCGCAACATCAGCTGGGTGGGCAATACGGTCTACAGCACCGACGTGCTCGAGCGCATCCTGCAGATGAAGAAAGGCGATGTCTACAACCAAACTCTGCTCCATAAGCGCCTCTCCGAGGACGAAGACGCTGTGGGCAATCTCTACTACAACAACGGCTACGTTTTCTACAACCTCGACCCCGCTGAAGTCAATGTGGTGGGCGACAGCATCGACCTGGAAATGCGTATCCAAGAAGGCCGCCAAGCGCGCTTCAACCGCGTGAACATCACGGGCAACGACCGCGTCTACGAAAACGTGGTGCGCCGCGAACTCTACACCAAACCCGGCGACCTCTTCAGCATGGAGGCCATCAAACGCAGCGTCATGGCGCTGGCACAGATGAACCAGTTCGACGCCGAAGCCCTGCAAAGCGGTATGAACAAAGGTATCAAGCCCGACCCCTACAACGGCACCGTGGACATCACGTATCCGCTCGCGTCGAAAGGTGGCGACCAAGTGCAGCTCTCCATCGGTTGGGGCCCCACAGGTATCGTAGGACAAGCCGGCATCAAGTTTACCAACTTCTCCATTGGCAACCTCTTCTCCAAAGGCAATCGCCACATCGGTTTCATCCCGCAAGGCGACGGACAGACGCTGGCCTTCAACGTGCAGACCAACGGTACCTACTATCAGGCCTATTCGCTCTCCTTCCTCGACCCATGGTTTGGCGGCAAACGTCCCAACCAGCTCTCCGTGACGCTGTCCTACTCCAAGCAGAGCGACATGAACTCCAGCTACTACAACAATAGCTATTACAACAACTATTACTACAACTACCTCTCGGGTTACGGCAATAATTCCAACTACTACAACTACACGAATTATTACGACCCCGACAAGTATGTGAAGCTCCTCGGCCTCTCCCTTGGTTTCGGTAAGCGTTTGCGCTGGCCCGACGACTATTTCACCTTTACGGCACAGCTCAACTACACGCGCTATATGCTCAAGTCGTGGCAGTACTTCATCATCCACGATGGTAACTGTAACAACTTCAACATCAACCTCTCCCTTAACCGCAACTCAACGGACAATACCTTCTACCCACGTCGCGGTTCGGAACTCGAATTGAGCGTGGCCTTCACGCCGCCTTACTCGCTCTGGGACGGCAAGGACTATAAGAACCTGGCCACCAACTACAAGAGTTCAACGTATCAGAAAGAGATGCAAGAGAAATTCCGCTGGGTGGAATACAACAAATGGAAATTCAAGCTCCGCACCTTCACCGCGCTCACCGGAGCTATCAAAGCCCCCGTCCTCATGACACGCGTGGAATTCGGTTTGCTCGGAGCATACAACCGCTATAAGAAATCGCCCTTCGAGGCCTACTATGTGGGCGGTGACGGAATGTCCGGCTATTCCTACGGCTACGCCACCGAGACCATCGGCCTTCGCGGCTACGAGAACGGTTCTATCGCCGGCGACGACGGCAACAACGCCTACGCCTATAGCCGCATGGCCCTCGAACTACGCTATCCGCTCCTCCTCGAAGGACAGACCAATGTCTTTGTCCTCGGTTTCGTTGAAGGCGGTAACGCATGGACCGATGCCCGCAAGTTCAACCCCTTCAACATGAAGCGCAGTGCCGGTATCGGTGTGCGCCTGATGCTCCCCATGGTGGGTATGCTCGGCATCGACTGGGCATACGGTTTCCAACGCTACAATGCCAATGGTCAGAAAATCGGTGGCAGTCAGTTCCACTTCATTCTCAACCAAGAATTCTGATGACAGCAGCGTAACATTTCACTCCTGAACCCGTCTCTACCGAAAAGGGTCGGACCAGTTTGGCAGAACTCCCCACAGATCCATCCGCCCTCCTTTCCCTCATTCGGTATCAACAAAAAAAGAAAAAGAATATGAAAAGAATCATCTCACTCCTGCTTCTGGTTGTAGCCTTCACGTTCAACGCACACGCCCAGAAGTTTGCCCTCATCGATATGGAATATATCATGGGCAATATCCCCGCATACGAGCGCGCCAACGAACAGCTCAACCAAGTGAGCAAAAAATGGCAAGCCGAGGTGGAAGCCATCGACAACGAAAGCAAAACGCTCTATAAGAACTACCAAAACGAGGCCGTGTTCCTCAGCGATGCGCAGAAAAAAGAGCGCGAACAAGCCATCGTCGACAAAGAAAAGCAAGCCAGCGAACTGAAAAAGAAATATTTCGGTCCGGAAGGCGAACTCTATAAGAAACGCCAAAGCCTCGTGGCGCCCATTCAGGACGAAATCTACAACGTGGTCAAAGCCATCGCACAACGCCGCGGCTTCCAACTCGTCCTCGACCGCAGCAGCGACACTGCCGGCATCATTTTTGCCAGTCCTTCCATCGATATTTCTAACGAAGTGTTGAGCCAATTAGGCTATTCCAATTAAAGTTGCTAAATTCGCCCGCAAAATCAATAATAAAAAGAAAATAAAGCTATGATCAAAAAACTTTTAATGCTGGTGCTCTTCCTCGCACCGCTCACTATCAGCGCCCAGAAGTTTGCTCACTTCGACCTTGAAGCCACTGCCAGCCAGTTGCCCGCCTACAAGCAGGCCATGACGGAGCTGCAAACCCTCGGTCAGCAGTATCAGAAGAACCTCGACGATATGCAGAAGGAACTTCAAGCTAAGTACGACAAGTACAGCAAAGAAGTCAACGAAAAGACGCCGCAGAACATCAAAGACCGCTACGCGCAAGAACTCCAGCAGATGAGCGACAAACTCGAGCAGGCTCGCCAGGACAATGCTAAGGCATTCCAAGAAGCACAGCAGCAGAAGATGCAGCCCATCACGCAGAAAGTCCTCGACGCCGTTCAAGCCGTTGCAAAAGAGGGCAACTACGTTTACGTCATGGACGTGGCAACAGCTCGCGCCAACAGCATCTTCATCAACACCGCTGTCAGCGAAGATGTAACAGCAAAAGTAAAAGCTAAGCTCGGAATCTAAGCCGAAGCCCAGCGCTAAAAAATAAGACCATCCCGCACCTCTCCCCAGAGGCGCGGGATTTTCTTTTTTTCGCAAGCTGCCGCCTTTTAGAATCTCCGACCAGTCTGACCAGTCCGCCCAGTCCTCTCATAAAAAAAACAAGTCCTTGGAGCATAAAATGCTCCAAGGACTTGCCCATTTTCCTACACAAGCTTATGCTGTTATTTCAGCATATATAGCACCGACACACCAACACTTCGATGACGAGGATCGCCCCATAGACTATTCATCTCGTGAAGGCTATGCTCATAGTACGCCTTTAGTCTAAACATTGAATAATCAATATTGACAGCCACTGTTGCTCCATAATCGTACCTGTTGAACTGGCAGTAAGGTGTCACTTCGGGAGTGTTGAACAGATTCATCCTTTCACGGTAGTGTTTTCCCCATCCATCGTTTCCCTCAACATGTCCTTTGCCTCCAACTCCAATTCCGGCATAGACACCAATTTGTGGCAGAATCGAAAACTTCCCCAATTGCACATTATAGCCAGCAACGAGGGGCACTGTCAGATAATTCATCGGAAACGCTTCAACTTTACGCACATCATTAGCACCTCCTATTTTATACCCCTCAATAGTGCCTCCTTTCTGTGAGAATCCCAAACCTGACGAAAAAACAAAGCCAGATGAAAGTTTGTAGTCGGCAACAGCTTCCACTTTGAAGCCACTGTTTCCTGTCGATTTATAACGCTTCATAGAGAAATGGTTATGCAGATAACCACCACCAAATCCAAAGTTCCAAGTCTGCGCAACAGTCGTGAGACTTACGATGAAGCAGAGACTGCTTAGAAATAATTTCTTCATATTCTTGTTTATTGATGATAAAAACTTTTCATTTTTGTATTTATTAATATTAAAATCGTGCAAATATATATATATGTTATTAGAAATAAAGTTAATAATTTGTATTATTATACAAACAAATAAAATTGTCTATTAAAAACACCTTATAGCTCTTGAAGACTCAAGAGAGTATTGAATCTGTCAGACAATAAGAATATGTATCCAAGACCAGCATTTCGGGTACATATATAGTCTGCATTCATGGTCCTATCCATTAGGTTGTGAAGATACCGGTAAGCATAATGCACGAAGCACGAAATTCTATGAAAGCGAATATGAAGAGGACCTCCGCCCAGTCCGACCCGTCCGCCCAGTCCGACCCCCACCAAGAAAGCTCCCTCCCTTTGCTTTCCCGCGGCTTTGCAGTATCTTTGCAGCCGCAAAATAGAAAAAGAAAGGACTGTGTTGCGGAAACTCCTAACCCTCATATTCTTCCTCCCACTGCTGGCCATGGCGCAGGAGCGGGACACGCTGGCTGTCGACTCTCTTGAGGTGGACACGACAGCGGAAACCCTGCTGACGGGCACCCTGCAAGAACGCTTGCAGCGTCTCCTCGCCGACGAACTCTTGCAGCGCACGCAGGTGGGCATCTATGTCTATGACCTCACGGCCGATTCGGCCCTCTTTCGCTACAACGAACAGCAAACCATGCGCCCCGGCTCTTGTCAGAAACTCCTCACTGCCGTCACCGCACTCTCCCAACTTGGCGTGGACTACAACTATTCCACCTCGCTGCTCATGGACGGCACCATCGCGGGCCGCGTGCTCACCGGCAATCTCTACGTGCGCGCCGGTTTCGACCCGCTCTTCGGCCGCGACGACCTGCTGGCCTTCGTCCAGGCCGTGCGCGAACAAGGCATCGACACCCTGCGCGGGAACATCATTCTCGACCTCTCGATGAAAGACACCCAAAAGTACGGCTGGGGCTGGTGCTGGGACGACGACAACCCCGTGCTCACGCCGCTGCTCTTCAACGGCAAAGACACCTTCGCCGAGCATTTTGCCGAACTCCTCACTGAGAGTGGCATCGTGGTGGAAGGTAACACCCTCAGCGGGAGCATCGGAGCCGCCGTCACCCCCCTCGTCACCCGCACACACACCATCGATCAAATCCTCTTCCGCATGATGAAGGAGAGCAACAACCTCTACGCCGAATCCATGTTCTATCAGATTGGCGCACAGTCCGGCCGCGCCTATGCCGACCGCCGCCGCGCCACAGAACGCCTCCAACGCTTCGTGCGCCTCATAGGTCTCGACCCCGCCCACTATCAGTTTGCCGACGGTAGCGGCCTCTCGCTCTACAACTACGCCTCTCCCGAACTCCTCCTCCGCCTCCTGCGCTATGCCTATCAGCACCAGGACATCTACAACCACCTCCTGCCCTCGCTCCCCATCGCCGGCCAGGACGGCACGCTCCGCCGCCGTATGCGCGGAGGCACGGCCTATGGGAATGTGCGCGCCAAAACCGGCACCGTGGAAGGCGTCAGCACCCTCTGCGGCTACGCCCAAGCTCCCAACGGCCATTACCTCGCCTTCGCCCTCTTCAATCAAGGCACCCTCCGCGGCAGCCAAGCCCGCCGCTTCCAAGACAAGGTATGTCAGGAGATGACGAAGTAGGAAAAAGAAAAAAATAAAGGCAAAAGAAAAAGGCTACCGCCCTCTCAAAGCCCCCTCCAGCTCCCCCATGAAGGGGAGTGCTCGGCTGCCACTTGCGTTTGGCAGCCTTTTTTGTTTTCAGACCAGTCCGACCAGTCTGAATAGTCTGACAAGTCCGAGGACCAAGGTTGAGCACTCCTACTTATGAGAGAGCTGGAGGGGACTCTGAATTTGTGTTTCTTCGCCCCTTTTGTGAAAATTCGTGGGCTGAAAAACGGCGAATATTTCCTTATAGTGTCAGCCAGCGCAATAAGGCTGTCAGCTGACTTCTTTATTGCGCTGGCTGAGGGAATAAGGGTATTTGTGAGGCATGGAAAGCCTTCTCAAAGCCTTCCTCCTCTATCTCAATTTCTCGCTTGCTTGCAAATTGGAGAAGAGGTATTTTTTTAGGCGCTGATAAGGCGCGGACATCGGGACGGGGTGGAAACCGGGGCGCGAAGTGTCGTAGCAGAAATCGCGCGCGGCAGAGGGATTGTAGATATAGAGATGGTTGGCATCGCGGGCACACATCACCTCGTCGGCACAGTAGAACATCATGTCGCGGCGCTCCCGCAGGAGGTCGATGCCGAAGTTGCGCTGCACGTAGGGCAGGCGGAGCATACCCAGGAGGGTTGGACCAACATCGATCTGGCCCGCAAAATCGAGGCGCTCCTCTGTGGGTAGGCCGCTGTTGTAGATGATGAGCGGAATGTGGTTGAAACTCTCCTCCACCTCATAGCCGTCGGCGCCGAGTTTTTTTCCGTGGTCGCCCAAGAATACGAAGATGGTGTTCTTGAACCACGGTTCGCGCGCGGCAGCTTTCATAAATTCACCCACCGCCCAGTCGGCGTACTCCACAATGGCGCGCTGCGGGTCTTTGTGGCGCGGGTGGAAATAGGGCTGAATGATGTAGGGCGGGTGGTTGGAGATGGTGAGCAGTGTGGCAAAGAAAGGCCGCCCGCTCTCGGCTTTGCGGCGCAGGATGGGCAAGGCGTAGGAGAAGAGATAGTCGTCCGCCACGCCGAAGTGGTTCACAATTTTTTCGCGCGGGTAGTTCTCCTGCGAGTAGATGTCCTCAAAACCATTGGTGCGTAGGAACGCGTTCATGTTGTCGTACTGCGCCTCGTGGGTCATAAAGAACAGTGTGCTGTAGCCCTTATCGCGCAGAACGGTGGGCAGTCCCTCGTAGCGCGGCACCACCGTGCCTTTCATCGCGTTGCGTTTCAAGATACTGGGAAAGCCGTAGAGCGTGGAGAAAATTCCGTTGTTCGTATGATTTCCTGCCGAGTAGAAATTGGCAAAACTGAGCGAATGCTGATAGAGCGAATCGAGGTGCGGCGTCAGATGGTCGGGATTGCCGAAACGCCCCATGAGTTTCGCACTCATCGACTCCATCAGCACCACCACCACGTTCTTCCGCGTGGGTTCTCCCTCCGGCACGATGCGGCGTGCTATCGGAGACACTCCCGCTATTCCCTCTCGTCCGAGGTAAGCCTGCACGTTGCGCACCGCCTCGTTGTCGTCCATGAGGTGGAGGCGTTGATTCTCCGGCCGCGCATCGTCGAGCGTAGAGCGCAGTAGGCAGAACGCTGGGTTGATGCCCAACTGGTTGAGAATGGCGTTGTCGCAATAGTAGGCCGCCGACACCTTGATGGGGTTGTAGCCCATGCGGCCACGGATGCCAAAAACGCACAGTCCGATGAGCGGCAAGAGCAGTGCCACGCCTTTCCATCTGCCCCGCGCCGGCACGCGTTCAAGTTGCCGCGCCGTGCACCTTCCCAGCCACCACAGCAGGAGGGAGAAGAGCGCCACAAGGACGATGTAGAGCAGGATATATTTGCGCCACGACGCCTCGCCGAGCACCATTCCGGCCGTTTGTCCCACATAGCTTTTCCATTCCCAGATGCTCGAATTGAGCGTTCGGGAGAAATAGGCGAAGTAGGGGATATTGGCCGCCGAGCACATCAGCACCAGGCTATAAGCCACGCCGAACCACACGTTCAAGCCCCGCAGCAGCGGCCGACGGAAATAGCCCACCGCCGTAGCCACTAAGGCCGCAACGAGTGCCGGCAGCATGACGTAGCAAGCCACCACATTGTCGAACCAAACGCCGCGCAGGAATGCCGGCCAAACGGATGCGGCCTCAGGGCCTACCTGCTCACTCATCACAATATATAGCACTAAGCGCAGCACGCTGAGCAGCACCAGAGCCGCCACATGAACGCTCAGGAGATAAAGAAAAAGACGAAAAGCACGTTTCATATTTAGATTTTGTTTTAGTCGGAGAGAGAGTCGGACGAGTCGGACTTGTCGGACGGGTCTGACTGGTCGGATAGGTTCGAGAACCAATTATTTTGCTACCAGCACATTGGTGTTGCCATAAGTGCCGCGGTAGCGAGCAGGATAGATGAGCATGAGGTTGCGCGAGGAGAAATAACGCTCCAGTTGCGTGGCCAGTTGCTCCATATAATTGTGGCGCGAGATGTTGCCCTGTCGCGCCAAGACGAAGCACACCAAGTGGTCCGTCTTCACGTTGTGCGCCAACGGCAGATAGTCCTTCCAGGAATGGTACACATGGTATTGTGCCGCCACGTTGAGGCGATTCTTTTTCCAATACTCCTCCACGGCGTTGAGCGTAATCTCTCCACTGTAAACCTCCACCGTGCAACTGAGTTGTGCCGAGAGGCGTGCGATGCGTTCGGCCCAGAGTCCGAAATAAGGCTCGTATTCCGCCTTTTTCGGTACCACGAGGTGGATGCGCCTCACCGTATTGATGGGCATGAAAGAGCGGTAAACGATGATCTGGCGGTCCACGGAGCTGACGAGGTCGGTGGAGAGCTGTCCGAAGAAGGTCTCGAAGATGCGCGCCCGCTGGTGGAGACCGATGATAAGGTCGCTGGCGTCCAGTTCCTTCATGGCGTGTGTCAACCCCGACACCACATTCACCGACCAACGGCTGTGGGTCAGCATCCTCACGTTGGCCGCCGCCGCGATATGCGCCGCGCGCTCCAGGTCCTTGCGTCCCTGCCGTTGTCGCTCCTCGTTGCCTTCCAACACAATGTTGACGGCAGAGAGGGGCAGAGCCGATTTCGGACGGCGCAGCATCAAGGCGAGATTCACCAGCGGATCCACCGTGTCAGGATTGGAGAGAGCGATGACCAAGCGGTCTTCCGTGTGGGTTTTCTGCCCAACTGTTGGCGAAGAGGCCGCCAAACTTCGGCTGGCACTCTCCGTTGTGAACGAGCTGCAAATACACGTCACCAAAATCAGAATCATCGTGCCGTTGAGCACCTCCTCACCGAAGAGTCGCTCCCCGTTGGGCATCATGATGCGATAGCCCACCAAGACGATGGCCAGTGTGGCCGCCGCGCGCGCCGTAGTAAGGCCGAACATCAGTCGGCGGTCGAGCTTGGAGAGTCCGTAAAGGCGTTGCGCTGCGAAAGCCGCTGCCCATTTTGTGCCGATACTCACCACAATCATCACCACCGCCACCTCCACGGCGCGGAGGTCCATGAGCGCGCTCACATCAATGAGCATGCCCACACCAATCAAGAAATAGGGGATAAACAATGCGTTGCCGATAAACTCGATATGGTTCATCAGCGGACTGGTGGCCGGGATTTGTTTGTTGAGCACGAAGCCCACGAGGAAAGCTCCCAGAATGCCTTCCATGCCCACAATCTCCATCAGTCCAGCGCCTAAGAAGACCATGCCCAGAACGAAGATGTATTGCACCACGCCATCGTTGACCCGGCGGAAGAACCACCGACTCACGCGCGGAAAAGCATAGATGATAAACGCACCAATGAGAATGATTTTCAACACCAGCCACACCCAGTACATCCCTGTGGTGTGCTCCTTGAAGATACCGCCCACCACGGCCAGCACAAGGAGCGTGAGCGTGTCGGCCACGATGGTACTCCCCACAGCCAGGTTAACGCTCAGTCGCTGCGCCACGCCGTAGCGCAACACAATGGGGTAGGGCAAGAGCGTATGGGAAGCGTACATCGCACCCATCAAAACCGCTGTGGCCGCCGCTGTGCCCAGTATCCAGAGGTTGGCCGCCGTGCCCATCACTATCGGGATGGCAAACGTCAGCAAGCCGAAGACGAGGGCCTTCCAGCGGATTTTCTCCACATCTTGGAGGTTCATCTCCAAAGAGGCAAGGAACATGATATAATAAAGCCCCACCTTGCCGAAGAGCTCAAACGACGCGTCGCGGTTGAGCACTTCGCCACCGTGAGGACCAATGGCGATGCCTGCCAGAATCATGCCCACAATCGACGGCACGCGCAAGCGTTCCAGCACCATCGGTGCGAGCAGAATGATGCTCAAGACAATGAAAAATATCCACGTCGGGTCGGTAATCGGGAAGTATTGGCTCACGGAGATGCTCATTGTTAGGCGTTTCTGGTGTTAAAGTGCACAAAGATACCTAATTTTCTTCCAACACTCCCTGCTTTTCCTCTCGAAATCTCTATTTTTGCGCCCACAGACGACATCTTGTCGGCATAATCCCCCGCAAATGATCGTTTTAGTTTTCTCAACTCTTAAAAATAAAAGACTAAACGTATGAAAGTAGCCATCGTTGGTGCCAGCGGCGCCGTGGGTCAGGAGCTTCTCCGCATCTTGGCCGAACGTAATTTCCCCATTGACGACCTGTTGCTCTTCGGCAGCACGCGCAGTGCGGGAACGAAATATCAATTCCGCGGTAAGGAATACGAGGTGAAACTCTTGCAGCATAACGACGACTTCAAGGGCGTGGACTTCGCCTTCACCAGTGCCGGAGCAGGCACCTCGAAGGAGTTTGCCGACACCATCACGAAATATGGTGCGATCATGATCGACAATTCCAGTGCCTTCCGCATGGACGAGGATGTGCCCCTCGTAGTGCCCGAATGCAACGCTGAGGACGCGCTCAACCGCCCCCGAGGCATCATTGCCAACCCCAACTGCACCACCATCATGATGGTAGTGGTGCTCAAACCCCTCGAACAACTCAGCCACATCCGCCGCATCCACATCGCCTCCTACCAGAGCGCGAGCGGAGCTGGTGCAGCTGCGATGGCCGAACTCCAGCAGCAGTACAAAGAACTCTTGGAGACGGGCAAGGTGGAGACCATCAAGAAGTTTCCCCACCAGCTGGCTTACAACGTGATTCCGCAAATCGATGTGTTCACAGAAACCGACTACACGAAGGAGGAAATGAAAATGTACAACGAGACGCGTAAAATCCTGCACAGCGATGTGCAAACCAGCGCCACGTGTGTCCGCATCAGTTCGCTCCGCAGCCACAGCGAGAGCGTATGGCTCGAAACGGAACGCCCCATCACAGTGGCGGAAGCCCGCAAGGTGCTCGCCGCTGCTCCCGGTGTGACGCTCGTCGACGACCCACAGAACTACGTCTATCCCATGCCGCTCGATAGTGCTGGTAAGGACGACATCTACGTGGGCCGTGTGCGCAAAGATTTGGCCAACGAAAACGGCCTGACGCTTTGGCTCACTGGCGACCAAATCCGCAAAGGCGCAGCCCTCAACGCTGTCCAGATTGCAGAATATTTGGTGGATAAAAAATAAGAAAAAGGGAAAAGGAAGGCTACCGCCCTCCAGAGAGCCCCCTCCACCTCCCCCATGAGGGGGAGTGCTCGGCTACCACTTGCTTACATCTCCGATTAGTCCGGCTCGTCCGACTCATCGGAGATTTTTTTGATTCCTTTTGTTGTTTTTAGAATCTTACTAAATCTCATCAATATCTGTTCCTAATAGGAAGTCCATTAGTCCCATAATGAGAATTCCATTATCATCGTGATATGCCGCGATGTCTTCACGCATAATAATAATCTTTTTGAAAGAATCATTGATGCGTTTAAGTGATGCCAACTCTTGTTCACGCTTCTCTTCATTAGGTAGCGCAAAAGCTGATTGTATGTAATAGCGTTTATCTCCCTTGTTGGCCACAAAATCAACTTCCAATTGCTTACGTTCTGTTGCGCTACGCACCTCAATCATACCAACATCGACATTATAGCCACGGCTTCGCAACTCGTTGTAGATGATATTCTCCATAATGTGAGTTTCTTCCACTTGGCGGAAGTTGAGCAGGGCGTTTCGTAAGCCGATGTCCTGGAAGTAGTATTTTGATAGTGTTCCGATATACTTACGTCCTTTGATATCATATCGAGTGGATTTCTCTATGATAAAGGCGTCTTCCATATATAAAAGGTAATTGGCTATGGTCTTGTTGTCAAGAGTCGATTTCTTTACCGTGTTGAACGTATTCGCTATCTTATTCGGATTACAAGGTGATCCTATCCCAGAGGCCATTACTTTCATCAACTCCGAAAATTCATCGATGTTGGAAATGTGGTTTCGCTCAACAATATCCTTCAAATACAGCGTTTGGTTCAACAAGGAAAGATATTCACCTCTCTTGGCATCGTCATTCAGTGCAGCAAGATAAGGAAGACCTCCATAGGTGTAATAACGCTTCCACAAAGTCTGCTTGTCGCCGCCCTCTGCTTCATAAAGTTCTGCAAAGGATAAAGGGTAAATATGGATTTCTACGCCTCTGCCTCGGAACTCAGTTGCCACATCCTTGGAGAGAAAGCGCGAATTACTACCCGTGACATATACGTCTACGTTTGGTATGTGCATAAAACTATTGAGAACCTCCACAAAGCGGTCAAGCAATTGAACTTCGTCTATGATTAGGTAGTATTGTTCCTTATCCTTGATATGCTCCTTTACGTATGCTAACATCTTGAGGGGACTACGCAATTCTTCATTGCTGATATCGTCCAATGCTATTTCAATAATATGATCTTCATCCGTACCATTTTCCAGCAAATGTTGATGAAAGAGCGTAAACAATAGGAAAGACTTACCACAGCGTCTGATACCTGTGATAATCTTAATCAGGTCAGTATGTTTCCAACCTATCAGTCCATTTAAGTATTTGTTTCTTTGAATAATCATGTCATTCCCAAAAAATGTCATTAGTGACACTTTTTTGGAATCCAAACTTACGGTATAAATCTCTAACGGCCAAAGATTCATTCCAAAAAAATGTCATTTGTGTCACTTTTTTGGAATGAGGTCTTTTCTGATCTCTCAAATCCTCTCTCTGCCTATTCCTTTATGGGAGAGCTGAAAGAGCTTCTGCGCAAAAGCAGAATAAGGCTGTCGATTGACAGCCTTATTCTGTGAACTGATAGCCTTATGGTCTCAGCTGATAGCCTTATTGTAGTTTTGGGAGGATCGGACAGGTCGGACTGGTCGGATTGGTCGAAGGGCTTTTCTTGGAGAACTCGGACTGGTCGGACCAGTCGGACCTGTCCGAGCAGTCTGAAGAATCAGGACCTGTCTGAGCTTTGCTGGGGTGGGTCTCCTCTCCTTTTATTACCTTCTCAGATTCATGCGGGCCTGCACCACGTTGATGACATAGTCGCCGAGCTTTTCGCACTCTTGGATGATGTCGAGGTAGGCCGTTCCGAGGTCGTAGGAATATTTATGATCATTGACATCGTCGATGTTCTGGTCGCGGAGACGCTCGCGCAGGTCGTTGATGTTGTTCTCAATCTCGAAGGATTTGTTCACGTCCACCTTCTCGCGGTTGTGCTGGAAGGTGTAGTTCATTTGCGTTAAAGCCGCGTCGGTGAGCTTGAACATTTGCTCCACATTCTGGCGCAGTTCGGGCGTGAGGCGCTCGTTGTTTTCGCGGCCATGGGAGATGGTGCGTGCCAGGTTGTAGCAGCTGTCGCCGATGCTTTCTATCTCACTGATTTCGCGCAACATGTTGCGGATTTTCATCTTCGTGTCGTCACTGAGATGGGCGTTGCCCACATGGTCGAGGTATTTGGCAATCTCGATTTCCATGCTGTCGCTGATAACCTCGTATTTCTTGATGCGCTCCACGAGTTTGGCGGACTTTTCGGGGTTCTGCTCATGAAGCAAGTCCTGCACCATGCCAAACATGCGCTGTATGCGCTCGCCGAAGCTGGAGATTTCCTTCTGTGCCTCAAACACGCTCAACTCGGGCGTTTTCATGATGCCAGCCTGAATGAAGCGCAGGCGGAAGTCCTCCTCATCGCTGTCTTCCTTGGTGGGGAGAACAAAGCACACGAGGCGTTCGAGTTGTGGTATGAAACCGATGAGCAGGGCCGTATTGGTCACGTTGAAAGCTGTGTGGAAAGCCGCCAGCACGATGGGGAGGATGGCGGCGCGCTGTGCCACACTGATGGTGGTGTCGGCGGGGTTGTAGCCCACAACGGAACAAACCATGTCCACGAAAGGATAGAACAGGCACATGACCCATGTGACGCCGATGACGTTGAAAAAGAGGTGGGCGAGGGCAGCACGGCGCGCCTGCGTGTTAGCTCCCAGTGCGGCGAGATTGGCTGTGGCCGTCGTACCGATGTTCTCACCCATGACGAGGGCTATACCCAGATAGATGGGCAGGACGCCTGTGGAGCAGAGCAGGATGGTGATGGCCATGACGGCGGCAGAGCTCTGCACGAGGCAGGTGATGAGTGTGCCGATGAAGAGGAAGAGGATGATGGTCCAGCGACTATTGGTGTCGAAGGAACTGAAGAAGTTGATGGCGTCGGGGTTGTGCTGAAGGTCGAGGTCGTTGCCCGCTGCGCTCAGCAAGACAAGGGCGAAGAAGAGAAAAGCGATGCCGAAGAGGAAGTCGCCAATGTAGCGGAATCGCTTGGAATAGATGAGGATGATGCCCACGAAGAAAGCCGGGAACACGGCCATGGTGAGGTCCACGTTGTAGCCCAGGGACATGATCCACGCCGTGAGCGTTGTGCCGATGTTAGCACCCATGATGACGGAGATGGCCTGTGCCAGCGTGAGAAGTCCGGCATTGACGAAGGACACAGTCATCACCGTGGTGGCCGAGGAGGACTGCACGGCGCAGGTGATAAACGTACCTGTGAGCATACCCGTCAGGCGGTTTGTTGTCATGGCTCCGAGGATGTGTCGGAGTTGTGAGCCGGCCATTTTCTGAAGGGCCTCGCTCATTACTTTCATACCATAGATGAGCAGCGCCAGTGCTCCCAGGATTTTACTGAAAATAATCAGATAGTCAGCGGTTGTCATTGTTGTTTGAATGAGGAATGATTCTTTGTTGTGTTCGGGGAAGTCGCGCAGACTTATATAAGTATTTTTTCAGCGCAACGTTCTGTTGAGGTCGGCACGGGTCAGGGGATACGTTCGAGGCATATTCCCACGTTGGCCACTCCCGGCAGGAGGTTGCGGCGCATGAGATGCTGCACGGTGACAGTACCCGTTTGCCCTTTTTCGAGGTGAAGTTCACTGACGGGAAAGGCGTACTGATAGAGACTCACGCCCTGTCCGTTGACATCGCCGTCCTTATCGGTGAGGCTGCAAAGGGCCGTGTCGCGCTGAGCCTTTTTCCCTTGCAGTCGGGTGGTGATGCTCAAAGCCAGAGTCTGGAAGGGGTAGGGATTGGCGGCCGATGTGCGCACGCCGATGCTGAGGCGGTAGCGACCCGCTTGGTGGATCGTGTCGATGGGAAAGACGAGCGAATCCGTTGTTTCCCATCCGTCCACAGGCGTGGCGCGGAAGCAGTATGTTTCCACGCGGCGCTGCCCGCAGCCCACAACGATGAGGAGCAGCAGGACAAAGAGCGGCGCGAGGCCAGCAGAGTGCATCTTAGGCTTGCGGAGCATTGTTGTCGGCAGCTTGGTTGTTTCGGTTCTGTGGTCCGCGCGGCCGGTTGTTGCGGCGGTCGGGGCGAGGTCGGTTGTTGCGGCGTTGCTCGCCACGGCGGTCGGCTTGAGCCGCCTCTGCCGGGCGGTTGGCATTGTCCGCCGGGCGGTTGCCGCCCTCTGCCGCCCGCTTGTTGGGGGCATTATCGGGGCGGTTGTCAGCCTGGCGCGCTTCGCTGCCGTTGTTGGGGCGTTCGCCCGTGGACTTATTGCGGCCGCCGCGGCGTTTGTTGCGGTTGCGGTCGAAGCGAGTGAGACTCTCCTGCTCCAAGAGATCCACGGAGCGTTTCGGTTCGTTGTCCGTTTCCTCGGAGAGTTGTAGCGGTTTCTCGCCCCGCTTGTTCATTTCCATCACCTCTTTGGCGCGTTCGGCAGATATCACCGTGAGGTTGGCCGCCAGGCGTTTGTCGGACGAATAAGTGACGAGGCCCGCCAGGATGTCGGCTTTGAAGAAATAGAAAATGCCATCGGCCGTCTCCAGTTCTATGCGGCGGTCGGGCAGTTGCTGACTCGCCTCTATATAAGTGTCCACCTCGTAGTTGAGGCAGCATTTCAGTTTGGCGCACTGTCCCGCCAATTTCTGCGGATTTGGGGAGATGTCCTGCACGCGCACGGCAGTTGTGCTCACGCTGTTGAAGTTTTTCATCCACGTGGCGCAGCAGAGTTCGCGGCCACACGGGCCGATGCCGCCGATGCGTCCCGCCTCTTGGCGCGCACCTATTTGTTTCATCTCGATGCGCACATGAAACTCATCGGCCAAGACCCTGATGAGTTTGCGGAAGTCCACGCGCTGATCGGCGATATAATAGAAGATGGCTTTATTCCCATCGCCCTGATATTCCACATCGCCAATTTTCATGTCCAGGTCTAATTCCTTCGCGATTTGTCGGGAGCGGATCATGGTATCCTCCTCCAGCGCCTTGGATTCGTTCCATTTATCGATGTCCATCTCGCGCGCTTTGCGATACACGCGCTTGATTTCGGCATCTGGCTTGAGGTTGGCTTTCTTCATCTGCAAGAGCACGAGCTGTCCCGTGAGTGTGACCACGCCGATATCGTGACCCGGCGCAGATTCCACGGCCACGATGTCGCCCTTCGCCAAATCGAGGTGATTGTCGTTGCGGAAGTATCCCTTGCGTGTGTTTTTGAATTGAACCTCCACCATATCGGAGAGTTCAGCATTGCCTGGCACGTCGGCCAGATAGTCGTATGTATTGAGCTGCTTGTCCTGCCGTCCGCACCCTTTGGCGCAGAAGCCTCTCAAGCATTCAGCTGTTTCAAATTCGTGTTGCATCTTTGTCAATGTGCTAATGTGCTAATGTGACGCGAGCAAGCTCGCTGATGTGCCAATGCGTGGGCGCGGTTGCTGTGTCGTATAGCTGTTGTCAATGTGCTA
>NZ_CAUTBW010000040.1:0-21876 GCF_963536905.1 uncultured Alloprevotella sp.
GATATATAGAAATGTTTTCAATACTTATTCTGTAGATCGTTTGCGCTTACAAGGCTATATACTTTATGAGAAATTGAAGTTTTATGCGGATAATAAGGCTAGTATCTTCACTATAACGAGGAATGAAATGAAAGATTTTCATTTCATTCGTGGCGATGCTGAGGGGTTGGTAAATATGCCCCTGCAAGTGAAAGGTATGCGTTTGAGTATCAGCCTTCGAGAAGATACAGAAAAAGATGTTGTTAGGGTTTCGTTGCGCAGTGTTGATGATTTCCCTTGTAATAAAATGGCAGAAGAATTTTTCAATGGTGGAGGTCATCTTAATGCCAGTGGCGGAGAACTCCCTTTTCCCTTGGAAGAAGCTGTGAAGACGACAGAGCGTGCGATAGAAGCTTATAAAGACTTGCTCTGAAAAAAACTGTGTTACAGCGATTTGTAAAGAAGAACGGCTTTTTGGATAGGTACTTATCGGTGTGACAACAAAACTTTAAAATAGACGTTTGTTGTCACACCGTTGTCGCACTAGTAATGCGAACTTTTTCAATACTTTAGCAATTAAGTGTGACGGTGTGACGATGTGACAACAGGAAAATGTTCTTAAGGAGAGCGTTATCTCTCTTCATAATCATCCTTTCTTTATCATCTTCTTAAATACAATAAGTGTGTCAGCTGACATCCTTATTCTGTCAGCTGACATCTTTATTGTATTCTTTTATGCAATAAGGAGATTTACGCCCAAAAGCATCTGCTCCTTTTCAGTTCAAATTTCATTATTCAGCTATTATTTTACTACCTTTGTGCGCCTATGGATAATCCCTCTTTTTCAGAATTCCTGTCTCAATATGTTTCGGGGCCAGTTCAAAAGTTGGCTATCGATGCAGGTTTTACATGTCCTAATCGTGATGGTCGGGTAGGTAGAGGAGGATGTTCTTACTGCAACAATTATAGCTATAGTCCGCAGTACTGTGATCCGCACTTGAGCGTGACAGAACAAATTCAACGAGGGAAAGACTTTTTCTCTCACAAGGCGAAGAGTAATACGCACTACTTGGCTTATTTTCAGTCGTATTCGAACACGTATGCTTCTTTAGAACGTTTGCACCAACTCTATGAAGAGGCATTGAATGTTCAAGATGTTGTAGGCCTTGTGATAGCTACGCGTCCCGACTGTGTGGAGATTGATGTTCTGGATTATCTAGCAGCGTTGAATAAAGAAGCTTTTGTACACATTGAACTAGGTGTAGAAAGTACCTATGACGATGTGTTGAAACGCATCAATAGAGGACATGATTTTGCTTGTGCGCAACGAACTATTAGAGCGATTGCAGAGCGCGGACTGACGATCGGCGTACATCTCATTATGGGACTTCCCACTGTTACGCAAGAGCGTGATGTGGAGCAAGCAGACAGAATAAATGAATTGCCAATTGATGTGCTTAAACTTCATCAGTTGCAAATTCTTCGAGGAACAGTTATGGCGCAAGATTTTATACACCATCAAGCGGACTATTCTTTGATGACAGCAGAGGGATACGCTAAGCTTGTTGCACGATTTTTGAAACGTTTGAAGCCCTCTGTGGCACTTGAACGTTATGTTTCGGAATCGCCAAGCGAACTGCTTATTGCTCCACGTTGGGGCATAAAACCGCAGAAGGTGGAAATGTTGGTAAATAAGTATTTGACAGAGATATGTTAATATTCAAAATTATGGTCCCCAGTCAGCAAGGAGGACTAGACGAGCAGTTGAATAGTCTCAGTGTTCAACTTGTCGATATGCTGAAAAATGAAAAACTTACTCTGACTCAACTATTGGTTACACGTATTTATCTTTCAGATGCAGCTAATCAGTTGGAAGTTCTCCATCAACATCCTCTTTGGCTCCAACTCAAAGCAGGTGCTATTAGCATCATAGAACAGCCTTTGTTGAGTGGTGAGAAAGTAGCTCTACACTGTGTTTTAACAACAGAATTGAATGTAGTAAAAGTAGGTACTCCTGAGCGAATGAAGATCGGTATAGGGGCATTGAAAATATTGTTTCAATCAGTTCGTTTCACTGCGGCTGAAGCAAAAAGTCTCTCCGCAGAAGAACAAACAATTGAAACGTTCCGTAGACATCAACAATTCTTGAAAGAAGAAGGGCTTACACTTGAAGCAAATTGTCATCGCACGTGGTTCTATGTGCGAGATGTGGATAGAAATTATCAAGGTGTGGTTGTGGGGCGTAATAAAGTATTTGCTAAAGAAGGGCTTACAGGAGATACTCATTATATAGCCTCTACAGGTATAGGTGGCTATCCTTCCAATGCAGAATCGATTGTATGTGCTGATTTTTTGTCTGTTGATGGTTTGCAACGCAACGATGTTCGCTATCTTCAGGCACTTAAATACCTCAATCACACTCGTGAATATGGCGTGGCGTTTGAACGCGCTACAAGTTTAGATGCAAATGGGCAAAGATATTTGATGTTGTCAGGTACAGCTAGCATTGATAATCAGGGAAAAGTGCTTTATGAGAGAGATGTTCAAGCACAGACTGAGCGTCTGTTTCTTAATATTGAAAAATTGCTGAACGACGGAGGGGCTTCTTTGTCTAATTTGGAATATGCTATTGTTTATTTGCGTGACATCTCTGATTATCCCGTAGTGGCAGCGTATTTGAAAAAGAGATTGCATCATCTTCCAGTGCTAATTGTTGAGGCTCGTGTATGTCGCCCTGGTTGGTTGATAGAAGTAGAAGGAATTGCTCGTTTAGCACTCTCTTAATTTATAGTTAGTTTCGTCCTTTTCGGATTTATTTTAGAAGCCTCGTTAGATTTTCAATTTTGAGATATTTTAAAGTATTTTTTAAGCACTTGTGTTTCTGCTCATAAATTTTAATTGTTGGAAATGTGAGTGCTTTTAAAATACGTAATCTATTGTTTTTTAGGATGTAATTGTGGATTAGTTATTCTTCTATAGCATTTGTTTTCTATAAATGCTGTGTACCAATCCATCAATACTTAACCATATTTACCTTTGTTAATTGTTAAAAAATATAAACTAATAATTTATTAGTTGCAATACTTGCGTGTCAAATGATAAGAAAAAATTATCTTTGTCCCAACGTATAATTGTGTGTAAACACTGAATTAAATATAACTACAAAATAATCAATTACTTAAAGGTATGAAGGACCGATTTAACCGATTGGGAACTGCAATGCTAGGTGCGTTGTGTTTGCTTTCAACTTGCGGTATTACTTACTCTTGTTCGGATAATTATGATCTGGATGAAAAGAAACCAGCGTTTCTTGGAGCGAGTATATATGATGAGTTGAATAACCGTACCGACAGAACATTTAAGACTACAATTCGTCTGGTGAATGATTTGGGGTATAAGGATGTGCTGTCGAAGACGGGTAGCTTGACGCTCTTTGTGGCCGATGACAAAGCCTATGAACATTTCTTCCAAACCACAACTTGGAAAGATGGCAATGGTAATCCCATTAGAAGCTATGATCAGCTCTCAACAAATCAGAAGCGCGTATTGCTCAACAACTCTATGTTGAATAATGCGTATGTAATGGAGAAGCTCTCCAATACAGAAAATAATGGTAAAAACTTGTGTTTACGCCAAGTCTCTAATGCAACGGCAACTGACACAGTGCCGTATTGGAGATGGTATCAGTTGCCTGAAAATCTTAATCAGCCTGATGCTGATGGTACGGATGTAGGTGATACTAAATACTGGAACTACTACCGTAGAGAAGCTCGCGGTGGTATATATATGGCAGTGGATGCAACTAATCCAATGATGACTCACTTCCTCGAAGGAAATATGAATGAGAAGAAAGTGAAGCATGATGACGTTGCTTTCATCCTGAACCTTCCAAATGGAAGTTGGCCTGAAACGGAGAATCGTAGCTATATCTACAATCGTCGAGTTGTTGAACAAGATGTGACTTGTCTGAATGGTTACTATCACGTTCTCGATTCAGTTCTTGTGACTCCTCCTAATATGGCTGAGGTGATTCGTACAAATGGTGATACGAAGTATTTCAATGCTTTGCTAGATCGTTTTAGTGCGCCATACTTTTCTCGTACATTGACGGATGAATATTCAGCTCTCCATAATATAAATGGTGACTCAATCTTCCAGAAACGTTATATTTCTTCAAACTCTCAAGGTAACGTTGCTATTGCCCTTGATCCAAAAGGAAAGTCGCTGGGAGATTTTCCAAAACTAGGCTTTGATCCAGCTTGGAATACATATGCGATATCTTCTTCTACTAAGAAAGAAAATGATATGGCGGCTATGTTCGTACCAAGTGATAAAGCTATGAAGGAATACTTCCTTAATGGTGGAGGTCGTGTTCTTATCAATCGTTATGGTAAAAAGGCAAACACAGAAGAGAATTTGCTTTTCAATATTCAGCAGATTCCTCTGAGTGTGATCCAAGCACTTGTTAATAACTTGATGAAGGACTCTTATGCAGAGACCGTTCCTAGCAAGTACTTGACCATTATGAATGATGCTCAGGATCAAATGTTCCCAGCAACAACTTATGGAAGTGAAGCTGCTTACAAGAATTTGTTTGAAAAGACTCTTCTTGCTAATAATGGTGTAGTATATATAATGAATACTGTTATTACTCCTGCTGACTATGCAGCTGTAATAGCACCAGCTATCCTTCAATCAAACACGAAGGTGATTCGCTCAGTGTTGCGTGCAGACGAACCATATATTGATGGTACTTCTTATACAAGCGCTCCCTTGAAGCAGTATTTTAGTACTTACTTGAAAGCTATGCAGAGCCGCTTCTCTTTCTTTGTTCCGACAGATGACGGACTTGCAAAGTATGGTTATGTGGATCCTGTATCTATGTCAAGTGGTATTCCTTCCAATCGTCGTTATTGGACTTTCGAGTATGGTGCAACTTCTGCAACGGATAACTCTCCTCGTTTGCCCATCAAAGCTATTGCACGCAAATACAATCCCGACAAGGATAGAGATGCTTCTGTAGACGGTCAAGTTACAGGCCGTTATCAGTCATTGCCCAATGACGTTTTGGATAATTCCTATGCGAATAATGACTATGGTGCAACAAAACGTGAGTTGCTCATTGAAATGGTAAATCAGCATATAGTGGTTCATGAGAACAATGATACTAGAGGTATGAATGCTGGTAATCGTTTCTTCACCTCTCGCAGTGGCGCTCCTATCTATTTGGCTCATGCTGGCGATGCTAATAATAATGGTCGTGGAATGAAGGTAGAAGGTGGTTTGCAGTTGGATCAAAATAGCGATGCTTCTGCAGACAATAACAATGTAAGTACTGTTACGGAAGGTTTTGACATGACTTCTGAAAAGAATGGTTATGGTAATGGTATGACTTACTTGCTCGATCGCCCGATGCAGCCTACAATGAATTCGGTTTTCGCAATTATGCGCGATCATTCAGAATTCAGCCAATTCTATGATCTCTGTAATTTCTTTGACTCAGAACTGCTTCAGAAGGCAGGCTTTAAAGATAGTATTAACGGAAAGGCTAATGAAGCAGCTCTTTGGAACAACGAGCAGAATAAGTATCGTATCTTTGTAGCTGAAGACAATGCTGGTAATCATCCTGCAAATGGAGAAAAACTGGTCCGTTTCTTCAATAACTACCGTTATACTATTTACATTCCTACTAATGCAGCTATTGCTGCAGCTGTTGCTAATGGTCTACCTACTTGGACTTCGATTCAAAATTATCTCGATGCAAATACGGACGCTGCAACTGGTGTAGTAAATTCTGATGCCAAGATTAAGGCACAAGCTATGATTGTATGCCTTGTGAACTTCTTGAAGTATCACTTCCAAGACAATGCTTTCTATGTAGATAATGCCACTAATAGTGGTACGTATCAAACATCTTGTATTGATAACGATAGAAATGTGTATATGTCTATTGGCTTGAAGCAAACGACAAATGCAATTGAATTAAAGGACCTTAATGGTGATACTCGTCATGTTATTGCGCCTTATAATTTGGTTGCCCGTGACATGAACTTTGACAGAGCTCCTTCTAATATGACGCAATCTCGTTATGTGAAGGTTTCTTCTTATGCTGCTATTCATCAGATTGATGGAGTTCTCAATTTTATGAAGTTAAAATCCGGCCGTTATGATAGTGCTTGGACAACATCTGGCAGTGCAAGACGATTTGTTGCAAAATACAGACCATACAAATAATATAGTATTATGAATAACATGAAGTATCTACTGACCCTCGTTCTGTGTTTCTGCTTTTCTATTGCATTTGCACAGACTCGAATCACTGGTCATGTATGGAGTAAAGGGGAAGGTGCGATTGTTATGGCAAACGTAATTGAGAAAGATGCCAATAATCGTAACGTTTCTGCAACGCAGACCGATGCAAATGGTAATTTTTCATTGGCCATTAAGAATCCCAATAACCGACTCCAAGTATCTTATATTGGTTATGTCACTAAAGTGACGACCATTGGTGCACAGCGTTCTTTCCGTATAGAACTTGTGGATAAGAGTACCTTGAAGGAAGCAGTTATAACGAGTACACGTCGTGTGAAGTCGAATGGTTTGACAATTCCTGAACGTGAAATCTCTGTAGCTAAGCAGACACTTAACATGGACGACATGGAAGGTCTTTCTTTTGAGACTGCTGGTGAAGCTTTGCAAGGTCAGATTGCAGGTTTGGACATTGTTGCAAATTCTGGTAACCTTGGTGCTGGTACATCCATGCGTTTGCGTGGTGTATCTTCAATTAACGGTTCTCAAGAACCGCTGATTGTTGTGAATGGTTACATTATGGAGGATTATAACAGGAGCGATCTTGATCTTTCTAATCTTGAAAACCAAGAGCAGTTTGCAACTTTATTACAGGTTAGCCCTGAAGATATCCAAAGTATTAATGTCCTTAAGGATGCTGCAGCAACAGCTATCTGGGGCTCTCGTGGTTCTAATGGTGTAATTGAAATTGTAACTCGTCGTGGTGCTCGCGGTAAAACCAAGGTAAATGTTGGTTATCGTTTCAATGGCTCATGGCAACCTGAAGGCATGAAGATGCTCAATGGTGATGGCTACACGATGATGTTGAAGGAGGCTTACTTCAACCCAACTCAGAGCGACAATGCTTCTGGTATTGCTGAAATTATGTATCTCCAGAACTATCCAGCTTATTATGGTAATTATAATAAGAATACTGATTGGTTCAAGGAAGTAACACAATTCGGTCAGTCTCATAGTGTTGACCTCGCTGTTGCAGGTGGTGGTGAAAAAGCAACCTTCCGTATTTCTGGTTCTTATGTTCACGAAACAGGTACCATTATTAAGCAAGCTTTGGATCGTTTCACAACGCGTCTGGCTTTGGACTATTGGGTAAGTGATCGTATCAAGTTTACTTCTGATTTTGGTCTTACATATACAAAGAATGATAAGAACTACGACGATAATCTACTGAACTATGCATATCAGGCAATGCCTAATATGACAGTTTATCGTAATGAATATCGTGAAACTGCTGATGGAGTAGGTGAGTATTACAATACAGGTGAATACTTCATTATGCCTCCTGCTGCAGGTGCTGCAGGTTTAGTCGGTGCTAATAGTAACCGTTCTTCTTACTATCTTGCTGATATGGTGAGAAATGGTAATCCTGTTGCAATTGCAAATCAAGCTTGGCGTAGATGGTCTACTTACACCATTACCCCACAATTCTCTTTGGAATACAAGCTCTTAGGTAAGGCTGATGATGAAACTCAGTTGAATTATACGGGTGAAGTGTATATGAATGCTTATACTGAAACTCGTGATGCATATTATCCTCACAGTCTTACGTCTCGTGCATGGTCTGATGGTGTTGACTTGACTTCTAATTCTGATTTCAAGAATCTTCAGTTCACGACTCGTCATTCTTTTGTATTCAAACCCTATTTTTACAATAACAACCACTCTCTTCAAATTCTTGCACGCTTCGAGGTAGGTTCAAGTAATAGTACTCACCAAAATTCTAGTAATTCTGGTATCAATGGTGGTATTACTGATGCAACTGTTCCTGGTTATCTAACAGGTAGTAGTACTTCGACTGGTAAAGGTCACACTATGAGTGGTATCAGCTCTATCCACTATTCTTACGGTTCTAAGTATTCTGTCGATGTTACGTTGCGTGCAGATGGTAGCACCCGTTTTGGTTCTGGCAGTAAGTGGGGATTCTTCCCTGGTGTATCAGGTCGTTGGAATATTAGTGATGAGAAATTCTTTCAACCGGTTAAAAAGGTTGTAAGTATGTTGGCCTTCCGTCCAGGTTGGGGTATTACTGGTAATGCTCCAGGTTCTGAGGGACTAATCTTTAATAAGTATTCAGCAGCAGGTGTTTATAATGGTGTAACAGCTATCGTTCCTTCTAATCTTCGCCTCACTGAGTTGAAGTGGGAGAAGACAAAGTCTTGGAACTTAGGTTTCAACTTAAATTTATTAGAAGACCTTTTGCAGTTTGATTTGAATATATATAATAAGAGAACGACTGATTTGCTTAATAGCGGTGTAAGTGTTCCTTCCTCAACAGGTTATGCTCGTTTGGATTATGCTAATGTAGGTTCAATGAAAAATGAAGGTTGGGAACTTTATCTCACTACACGTCCAATCTTTAAGGTTGGAAAGTTTAGTGCAAAACTTCGTTTCAATATTGCTCAGAACATAAATACTATCACCCAAATGGATGCTTCCGTTTTGGCAAGTAATAACACAGAGGTGAATTATGAGAATGAGCAAGTATTACGCCGTGTTCAGATTGGTAATGCTTTAGGTGGTATTTATGGTTATCGCTACAAGGGTATCTATGCATACGACTATGCGCATAATGGTTATTTCTTGAATGATGATAAGAACCAATACTTCTATAGTGGAAATACTCCTAATAATCCTGATGGAACAAATCGTAATACAGCGAAGAATTCGGGTAAGACGGCTCCTATTGCCCGTGATGCTCAAGGTAATGTGATTTACGATAAGAATGGTAATCCGCTACCGATGATGTACAACTATGGAGGTATTAACTATCAATTCCAGGGTGGTGATGTAATTTATGATGATATTAACCATGATGGTGAAATCAACCAATTAGATATTGTATACCTTGGCGGTTCTAACCCGAAAGTAAATGGTGGTTTTGGTATCGACTTAACTTATGGTAACTGGCAGTTAAAGACTAACTTCAACTTCCGTATAGGTAATAAGATTCTAAACCTTGCACGTATGTACGCCGAAGATATGCGTACAAACCGCAATCAAAGTGCATCTGTGAACCATCGTTGGAGAAAGAATGGTCAAGTAACTCAGATTCCACGCGCGATGAATGCATCTATCGGTGTATCTTATAATGCATTGATTAGCGATCGCTATGTTGAACCTGGTGACTTCCTTCGTTTCCAGTACTTCCAGCTTTCTTATTCAGTTCCTGCTAAGCAGTTGAAGAAGTATGGCTTGAGTTCGCTTCGTTTTGCTTTCTCTGGAAACAATTTATTGTTCTGGACGAAATATTCAGGTGTAGATCCTGAACATTCGGCTTATGGATTTAGTCCATGTACCGATAGTTCACAAACTCCGCGTTCTCGCTCCTTTACCTTTAGTTTGAACTTTGGTTTCTAATTGGAAGAAGACAATGAAAATGAATAAAATATATGTCAAGTTACTCTCTTTAGCAGGTATTCTCTGCTTTGGTGGAGTATTGCAATCATGTGACGATTACTTGACCGTCTATCCGACAGACCAGATTACAGAAGAAAAATTCTGGGAGGATAAGAACGACCTTAATAATGTCCGTGCAGGTGCTTATACGATTCTCAATCGTACCACTCCAAGTGTTATGCTGTGGGGAGAACTTCGCTCAGATAACTTTAAGTTAATGAAGTTGGACAATACATCGCTGCTTCATTTACAAGAAGGTGTTCTCATGCCTTCAGAGAATATGTTCTCTTGGTCTACTTTCTATACTGGTATTAATTATTGTAACCTTGTTCTCTCTAGAGGACAGCAAATGGTTAATAAAGGTGTAGACCCTAGTCTTGGGACAGGTGAATGGCGTCCTATTAAAGCGGAAATGGAAGCACTCCGTGCCTTGTATTATTTCTACCTGATTCGTGCATTCCGTGATGTACCTTATGTTTCGGAACCAGTGTCAACAGATAAGCAAGCTATGGCAGCGCGTATCCCTGCAACTCCCGGAGTTGCTATTCTTGGCGATCTTATAGACTCTTTAGAGGTCGTAAAAGATTATGCAGCTGATAACTTTGGTTCCGAAAACGATAATAAAGGGCGTTTCACGAAGCGTGGTATCCGTGCCTTACTTGCAGATATGTACCTTTGGCGTGGATGTCTTCTCAAAAATTATACGAAGAAACCAACGAATACTCCCTATGGACACATCATTAATATTTCTGATGTGACAACGGACTCTATTGTTGGGAAAGATACTCTTAAAGTTTCACGTACGGCAAAAGGTAAGGTTATAAATGATGCTTATACTAACGCTTTAGCGCAGGAATGCTTTAATAAGGCTATCCAGCATTGTGATGCCGTACTGGATTATATGAAAGCAAAATATCAGGAAAATTTGCTGAAGAATACTTCTGCTTCTACAATTGAGAAAACTCAGCCTTATCCTTTGATTCGTATTGTCGAAGTAACGGGCGGTACTCCCGATGTTGCTTACAATAGTATCTTTGGTGATAAGAATTCCTCTGAGAGTATCTTTGAAGTGCAGTTTGATGGTGTAAACAATGTTAATGGTGCTTATGGCAGATATTTAAGTAACTATACATCTTCAGGTGTTTCTACTTCTGCTTTTGTTGTCAATTCTTTGTTCGCAAATGTCAATAGTAATGAGTCTGCAAAAGGTTTTGGACGTACGGACTTCCGCATGCTTGAGACTATGCAAATAAGTCAAGTTACATCCTTCTCTGCTAATGCTGTTTATCCGTATATCAAAAACCTTGCAAGTTCTGTTTCTGCAAATAATTGGCAAGAGATGGGTAAAGGTGGAAACTATACATTCCGCACCTCTTCAACTTCTGATGCCAATTGGCCAGTTTATCGTCTTTCAGATATTATGTTGATGAAGGCAGAGGCTATTGCCCGCAAACATGCAGAATCAGATAAGGCTGCGACAGCTTCTGGTATTGTTAATGCAGATATTTGCGAAGGATTTGATATGGTAAATGCTCTCTTCGGTAGATACAATCCAGGTCTGAAACCTGCTACAGCAACGGAACAGAGTGAGTATAAGAGTACTCGTCTCAATACCGACCGCACGAATCTCAATATCTATTATGGTAAAGATAAGACAGCAGCTAATTTGCTGACTTTAGTTTATCAGGAGCGTCAACGAGAATTTGTTGGGGAAGGTAAATTCTGGTTTGATATTGTGCGTCAGGCTGAAGCTACTAACGATCCGACTAAATCTCTATCGGATAATATGTCTCTCTCTACTTCTCTCAAGAACCGTTTGAAATTGCTTTATTCTCTCTATAATCCTGTGTTCTCTGATGAAATGAAAGTCAATGGAGTTCCTGCAGGTGGTAAACTGAATCAGAATCCAGTTTGGGACAGATATAGCAAGAAATAATATTGGAAATATGAAAAAGAATATTGTAATATCTAGAATCAAAGGATTTTGCAGCTTCTTGTTGCTGTGTACCTTTGCCTTTTCCCTGCAATCTTGCAAGGAAGACATTGATGATTCAAACTTTGCAATAGCTAAGGATAAGACTGTTACGGATTATTTAGTAGCTTCTGACTCTCTGTCAGATATCAAAGCTATCTTTGATCGAGTAAAACTTGGTAGATCTGACAATGCTTCTTCTTTGTCAGCAGTGTTATCAGCTCGTGGTAATTATACAGTTTTTGCTCCGACAAATTCAGCTGTTAAAAAGTATGTTTCATCTCTCACTGGCTCAACTGATGTTAGTTCTCTAACTTACGAACAAGCCCAGCTAATCGCGTTCAACTGCGTGATTGACAATGGAACAGAAGGTGCTTACGAAACACCAGATTTCCCAACTTCTGGTACGTTTACTTTGTCCAATCTTAATGACCGTTTACTTTCTTGTCATCAAGATTCTACTCAAAATAACAGTCCGTATGTTATCAATGGTACATCTACTGTTATTAAAGAGAATCAGAAAGTTTCAAATGGTATCGTACACCTCGTAAATTGCGTGATATCTCCGTCAGCAAATACTGTGGCTGAGATGATTCAGCAAGCACCGAATATGAAGATTATGGGTCGTCTTCTTGAGGAGACAGGTCTAGCAGATTCTTTGGCTGTTGATCGTGATCTTGCTTATGAGAATATTGAGCATGAAGAGAAAGAACCTCGAACTACATTCGCTGTTTATCGTGACCTCTTAATTCCACAAAAGCGTTATTTAGGCTTTACTGGATTTGTTGAAACAGATGATGTTTATGCGCGTGAGTGGGGCATCAATGTTACTACTAATTCCGAGGGAACTATTACAAACTGGGATCAAGTAAAACAAGCTATTCTTGCTAAACTAGAACCCGTTTATGGATCAAGCCATGTCAATGATTTGAAAAATCCTGAAAATCCAGTTAATCGCTTTGTTGCTTATCACTTTATTGAAGGTCGTATACCTTATAATAAATTGGTAGTACACTTGAGTGAATATGGCTATAAGTATGGTGCAGATATGAAAAATCCTCAGCGTCTGACTTATTCTGTTGATGTATGGGATTACTATCGTACCGTAGGTAAATACCATGATATCTTGAAAGTGACTCAGGTTCCTACAGGAGAACATGAAATATATTTGAATCGTGTTTCTAAATATAACGATGGTTTTGATGGCGACTATTCTGAGGTTTCCACGATTGCTCACGCACCAGGTGTAGGTCTTAATGTGAAGATTTCAGCAACTAATGGTCAGTACGATAACAATGCGCTTAATGGCTTTTATTATCCTATTGATGGCATTTTATTAAAGACAACAGAAGTTGCTGATGCTCTGGGTGGAGAACGTATGCGTATGGATTTGTCAACTATCTTGAGCGAAATGTTGTCTAATTCTATTCGTGGTGCTGATTATCACTTCTTCCCGAAGGGTTACTTTTCTGCAATTACAAACGAATCTTCTGGTACAAAATTCGCCTATATTAATGCTGCTTGGGCAGGAGGAACGAATTGGACAGACTATCAAGGCGATGAATTTATGGCAGCAGGTCTTTTCGACTTTACTCTGCGTCTCCCGCCAGTTCCAAAGTCTGGTACTTACGAAATCCGTCTTGGTATTTCCCAGAACTCATTGCGTGGTATGGCTCAGCCTTATTTTGGTGAGGACCCTTATCGCTTGCAACCGACAGGATTACCTCTAGACCTCCGTCAGCCTGTTGATAACAACTCTAATCCTCAATTGAATTGGCAAGATGATGTGCCAGACGTTGAAACCAATATCGAAAACGATAAGAACCTGCGTATCCAAGGCTATATGAAAGCCCCTCTATACTTTGGTGCAAGCGATGGTACTGGTACATCTAAGGCTCGTTCTCTTCCCAATGGTAAGGGGAGTCCCGTTGTACGCCGTATCATTGGTATCCAATATATGGAAGCAGGCAAGACCTACTATATACGTTTTAAATCAGCACTCAAAAAGTTGGACTCTCAGTTCTTCTTGGACTACATAGAGTATTGTCCCTCTAATGTATATAATGGTTCTGCTGCAGAGAATCCATGGTAAAAATATGAAAGTGGTTAGTCTCTGTTCCTTTGGAGACTGCCCACTTTTCATTCCAATAACCGATTGAAAACAGAAAAGAATATGAAATATATAAATTTTGCTCGTTATGGCTTTATGGGGGCACTTGTTCTTTTAGGAACAACTGCTTGCTCCGACGACCATTATGATGTAAAAAGTGGCGCTGCTTCTTCCAAAACTCTTTGGGAAAACATACAAAGCAATGGTGCTACAGACTCTCTCGCGATGATTATGAGTCGTACGTATGTGATGAAGAATGCTAACGACAAGAGTGGAAAGCAAACTCTGGGTGAGCTTCTTAATCAGGCTCAGACGTTCACTGTTTGGGCACCTAAAGATGGTACGTACAATGCATCTTATTATTTGAAATTACTTGATAAGCGTGATCAATTGTTGGCACAGTCTTCTGACCCGACATCACAGTCTAATCGAGAAGCTTGGCAAATCAACTATGATGTTGCCAATCAATTTGTTCTGAACCATATTGCACGTTTTAGCAACGAATCCAATGTTGGTACACAAAAAGTACGTCTGCTGAATGCTAAGGTTAGTGTCTACGAGGTTTCTCATAATCTGTTTAATTCCGTAGCTGTTGATGCTTCTGCAGGTAATATTGTGTCAGCAAATGGTTCTTTGCATTTGCTAAATGGCCGTTCTCCTTTTGCCTATAATATATATGATTATCTTGCTGCAAACCCTAATTTTTCAAAGGTTTGGGCAGCGTTGAAAGATCCAAAAGTAGACAAGGAAACTTTCTCTGAATCTGGTAGTACTCAAGGTGCGATGAATGAAAATGGCCAGATGGTATATGTTGATTCAGTATACCACCAGACTAACAAGATATTAGATGCTTGTGGTGCAAGAGTAAAGAATGAAGACTCACTCTACATTGCAGTTCTTCCTTCTGATGCTGCCTTTGAGACAGCATTAAATTCTGTCAGCTCTTTGTTCAAGTACGGTAGTAGTTATGCCTATGATTGGTCAAGTGAGCGTCGTGTTTTTGATAAGACAGATAATAACGCACTCCGTGTGAACGCTGACTCTCTGCAATCTTATAGTGCAAAAGATATGCTTATTAGTAGCGCTTTCTTCAGTACTAGCCAATTCCCTGTTGCAAATCAGACAGATTCAGCTCAGGTGAATTATTACGCTACTCATGCAGATTCTATTAAGTCTACAAATAATGTGACTTATTATAATTCCAATCCAGGTGGTGTCAATCCTATCTTTAATGGACAGTCTCCATATAAAGCTTCAAATGGTTACATATACGCAGTCAATAGCTATAATGTAAATCCTGCTTATTCAATTGTTTCTAAGAACGAAATTAAATTGCAGTATGGTTTCTTTATTGCTACAACTCAAAATGACTTAACCGCTCTGACTACTCGTCAAGGAACACTTGTTGAATTGACTCCCGCTAATCGTAACGAAAATGTGAAGGGTAGTGTTGAGAACAATATGTATCGTCGCTTTGAAGCATCAAACGGTAACATGACTGTCGATATCATCTTGAATAATATTTATAGTACAAAGTATAAAATCAGTGCTATTATGCTTCCGAACCGTACGAATATCGCTAATATCCAGTACGATCGTACGACAGGGCAAGAAATTGAGGAAACTACAACGTTTGATTGTGATATCATTGACGACGTAACCAATCGTTCCATAGGTAGTGCAAGAAACATTACAATTTCCAACGATTCAATTCAGAGTTATGTTCTCTTTGATTCATTTGAGTTCCCGAAGTGCTATGTAAATCTGCCTGCTGGTTATGTTTCTTTCCCACGTCTGCGTTTCACGCTCTCCCGTAGAAATCAGACTCGTGGTAAAACGAAATCCCTGAACATCAGCAAAGTGATTCTTGAGCCCGTTCGCGACTAGTAATTCTTGTTAACATACAAAAAGTAAGTCTAAGATGAATAATATAAAACGAACTAACATGATGCAGGGAGTTATTCGTGCAGGTGTATGCCTTTTTATGCTGTCTGGTACATGCGTGCTGTCAGCTCAAGAGGCAGACACTACCGCAGTTGCGGTTCAGACAAAGGTCGCTCCAGCCAAGGCTAAGATAGTGGCACCGAAGTATGAAATGAAACAAGTTTCTGGCCATATTTTCGATGCGGCAACAAAAAAGCCTTTAGCCGGTGTTCGTGTACAAGCTTTGAGTAATCGCTTCTACACTACGATGACTGATGAAAATGGTGCTTATACTATTTCTGTCCCTACATTCGTAACTGCTTTGTACATCAATCTGGATGGTTACAATGCAGTACAATTGGGTATCAAAGGTTCTGAAAAGCAAGATGCAGTTTTGTATAATGGTATCGTAAAACCTCTTTATAAAGATGGTACCGATATTTTCAATACTGCTAGCATGGGCCTTGATAATTCAAGTGCAACTACGATTGAGAATGATATTGAGAATCATCTGAATGGAAGTGTTCGTGCAATTAACCGTGGTGGAATGCCTGCACAAGGCGCTTTCTTGCTGATGAATGGTTTGAATTCTTTGAATGCAAATACGCAACCACTTGTCGTTATTGATGGTGTAGTGCAAGATATGCAGTACAATCGTACGACTCTTCATGATGGTTTTGTTAATAATCTTTTCAATATTATAGATCCTGAGGATATTGAAAATGTTGAAACTATCAAGAATGGCGTAGCTCTTTATGGTTCGCGCGGTGCGAATGGTGTCATTAAGATCACCACACGTCGTGGCCGTAGTATGGTTACCCGCATTAAGATTCGTGCTTATGGTGGTTTTGAAACGATACACAATAAGATTCCTGTGATGAACGGTAATCAGTATCGCAGCTACATTTCTGAATTCTTGGGTACAACTGAGTATGCAAAGAGCCTCTCTTCTAGCCAGAATATTCCATTCTTGAATGAAGATCCTAACTATTTGTTCTATCCGATGTATCATAACAATACGGATTGGCAGTCGGATCTTTATAGTACAGCATTTACTCAAAACTATAAGGTTGGTGTAGAAGGCGGTGATGACATTGCAATGTATAACCTGTCTCTAGGTTTCACTCAGAGTAATGCTACTGCAAAGAAAAATGACTTTAATCGTTTGAACATTCGCTTCAATACAGATGTTACGCTGACAAAGAATCTTACCTCATCTATTGATATAGGTTATGCACGTAATGCATATAACCTACGTGATAATGGTTGGGCAGAGGATTATTCTAGACGCCATATTTCATCTCCGAATGTTCTTGGCCTTATCCAGTCTCCATTCATTAGTCCCTATGCTTATTTTGTAGGCTATAAGAATGGTGGTCTGTATCTTGGTCATACAGATAAGGTTTATGCTGGTAAAAATTATAACGATACAAATAATCCTTTCTCTTTTGCTAAAGATTATGGATTTGCAGGACTCGTTAATCCTTATTGGACTTTGCTTAATGGTGAAGGAAATAATAAGAATTATCAGGAACAAACTCAGTTTAATCTAAACATTGCTCCCAAATACCAAATCAATAAATACCTCACTATTCAGAATCGCTTCAGCTACATTTTGAACCGTTCAAATGAGAAGTACTATCTGCCTTATAATGGTACTCCCACTATGGAGGTTGAAGGTTTGGGCGATGTTTATAGCATTGTGCGTTCACAGTTTGGTAAGGAAACAACTTTGTTCAATGACTTCCAAGTGAATTGGACTCGTCAGTTTGGGGCACACGCTGTAGATGTCTTAGGCGGATTCCGCTACTCTGCATATTCTTATAGTGATAGCCATGTTTCTGGTTATAACAACGACAATGATAAGATGCCTAATATGTCTTATTCATTGCAGTATAAAGACTATGGTGGCACAAACGACACTTGGAATAATTTGAGCTATTATGTAAATGGTAGTTACAATTATCGTAATCGCTATTTCCTGAATGCTATTGTAGCAATGGATGCCTCTTCTCGTTTCGGTAAAGAGGCTAAGGGTGGTCTTAAGTTAGCTGGTGTTCGTTGGGGCTTCTTCCCTTCACTCCAGGCTGGTTGGGTTGTATCTAATGAAGATTGGTTCAATGTAAAAGCCATAAACTATCTGAAATTAACAGCTGGCTATGAAGAAAGTGGTAACGACGATGTTGATTACTATGCAAGTCGTACCTATTTTGCTAACCGCAAGTTCTTGGATCGTGCTACAGCTCTTGTTCTCGCCAATATCGAGAATCCTACCATTCAGTGGGAAACAACTCGTAAGTTCAATATTGGTTTGAATACTAATATGTTCGACAATAGATTATCTTTAGGCCTCAACTGGTTCTACGCTAAGACATCTAATCTCTTGGCACAGAAATCTGTTAGTGACATTACTGGTCTTCGAACAATGTGGGCTAACGATGGCGCTTTGAAGAATACAGGAGTTGAGTTCAATGTTAATACTGTTCTCGTTAATCATAACGATTGGCGTTGGCAAGCAGGCTTTACCATAGGTCATTATAAGAATGAATTGACCAAGTTGCCAACTTCAGACTTGAACTATATCACATCTTATCCTCTTGATGCAAATGGTAAGCGCATTGAAGAATCTGCTCAAGTTCTCCATGGTGTGTTATCTAATGTTTATGGTAACAAGAATATTCTTTCAGCTGTAGGCCGTTCTGTTGGTGTCTTCTATGGATATAAAACAGCAGGTGTCTTTAGTACTGATGCCCAAGCAGCTCAAGCAGGTAAGTATGGATATCTCCGTTATCCGACCGGCATAGCATCTAGTCCTTATCGCAATTTCAAAGCTGGTGATGTACATTTCGTAGACCAGAATGGCGACGGTTGGATCAATGAAGCTGATATGGTTGAAATTGGTAATCCCAATCCAACGATTTATGGTAACCTCTATACCACGTTGTCTTGGAAGGGACTTACGCTGGATCTTATCTTCAAGTATTCTCTGGGTAATGATGTCTTCAACTACCAGCGTTCTCAGCTTGAAGCCCAAAACAATATTTGGAATCAGACTACAGCCGTTGTTAATCGCTGGCGTTACGAAGGTCAAGTAACAGACGTTCCTCGTCCTATGGCTTCCACCAATGAAGAGTGGGTAGACAATGAGCGTTTCTCTGATCGCTGGATTGAAGATGGTTCTTTCTTGAAGCTAAAAAAACTTCGCCTTACTTACAAATTACCGTTGAATCTGAGCTGGCTGCAAGGACTCTCTGTTTGGGGTGAAGTGAACAATGTATTCACGGTTACAAAATATCTTGGCTCTGACCCAGAGATTTCTGTTGGCAATGGCGTCCTTTATCAGGGCGTTGATGCAGGATATCTCCCTTCAAGTCGTAGCTTTAATTTCGGCGTAACTATCAACTTGTAATGTATAAAGATTAGTCAATTTGTGGAGAATGTGTAGAGTCTTACTCTATCATTCTCACACAGATTGCCAGTCAACTACAAATATCACAACAATGAAAGCAAAATCTATTTTAGGTCTTTTCGCCTTACTTTTGGGACTGGGTGCAACAACGACGTCCTGCGAAGATATGCTGACCCCTGATTTGAATCGTTATGCCGAGAACTTTAACGGCAAAGATACGGTGAACTTCTATCTCGGTATTCTCGCAAACGTTCAGGATGTTGTAGAGCAAAACACTTTGCTCGGTGAGCTTCGTGGCGATTTGGCAGATACAACGATGTTTACTTCTGACTCTATTGCAGACATTGCTAATTTCAAGCGTTCTGCTGATGGAGAAAATGCGTTGTTAAACCGTTCAGCTTATTATAAAGTTATCAACCAATGTAATTTCTATCTTTCGAAAGTAGATACCCTGGCGTCTAAGAATAGCATCTATTATATGCGTAAAGAAGCAGCTCAGGTTATGCTGATTCGTGCTTGGACTTACATGCAGTTGGTACAGAATTATGGCCGTGTTCCTTATATCACGAAGCCTGTTCATAGTGCCAATACTGGTTGGGAAAAGAATCCTGAAGCTTGGGCAACCCCCGACAATCTTCTAGATCTTGTTAAGTCAGACTTAGAACAAGCCTTGGCTTATGAAAAAATGTATGGTCTTCCCAATTATGGTTCTTTTAATACTGGTGCAGGTAATATCCAGCATGCCAATATGTTGTTCCATGGTGACCTCGTTTTAGGCGACCTCTATCTCCTTCGTGGTGCAAGTAAGTCAGATTTTTCTAAGGCTGCAAAATATTACTATGATTATCTGAAGAATGCTGGAGCACTTGTTTCCACCTCTTACAGAGCATCTGTTGTAAAGTCTCGTACGGGAAATACTGAAACCTATATTCCCCGTAGTTCAAGTTGGGCCAATCTGTATTGGGAATCAAGTAATTTATCTAAGCGTTCTATCACTGAAATTCCTTCCGCAGCCAATACTGCTTTTGGTACGACTCTGACGCGCATTCCATCCATCTATGGCTTTGATATCCACTCTTCTAATGCCACTACAACGAATGAGAGCTCTTCCAGCTCCTCTTCTTCCTCGACTTCAACTACGACGACTAGTGGTCAGATTTCTCTGAAAGCTAATTATAAGCATCGTCAGATTGGTCCTTCTCAGCGTTTTAATGCTCTCAACAAAAATCTAGGCTATGTTTTCTATGAAGAGACAGCAGATGTGATTACAGATGTTAAACATCTCGATAATGGTGATGCTCGCTATTATGGAACAGCACCAGAAGTGACTACTGAAGCTGGTCGCATACGTTTCATTCAGAAGTTTGGTGGTAGTTCTTCTGAGAATCCATGGCCTACAAGCTTCGCTTTCCGCTATGTGATTGATCTCTATCGTACTAATCAAGTATATCTTCGCCTGGCTGAAGCTCTCAACCGTAGTGGCTATCCTCACTTGGCTTTCTCAATTCTTCGCGGTGGTTTGAATGGTCAGCGCATTCCTGGTCTCAAAGCTGACACTGTCTATAATGATACGAAGCATACTAAATATATAACTTCTGTTATTGATAGTACAACTGTTGAACACGACATGATTGGTATTGATGCTGACGAACTTGTTCGTTTCCATGCTGATGCAGACTTTGCAGATTTCAATCTGTCAGAACCTCCATTCACAAAGAATATTGGTATAAACGAATTGGGCGGTGGCTTGTACAAAGAACAGGATAAGCAGAACACTTATTTTGTGCTCGTGGCTCAACGTATCCTTGATGAAGCAAATCGTATGAACAATATGTCAGCAGGTGTTCGTTCCCATGCTCGTAAGTTGCTCTCTACGTTAGCTCCTACAGGTCCAACACAGCTTGATACATTGCGTTGGAGTTATTCAGAAGTAGCAGCTCCAAGTGTTTCTGAAGCTAATCCCTTGGAGATTGATGCTGTTGAAGACCTTATTTCTGATGAGTGTGCACGTGAGTTAGGTTTCGAAGGTTATCGTTTTGCCGACCTCTGCCGTTTCGCTCGTCATAAGAACAGTGATACATCTGGCAGCTTCCCCGCAACTCATGGCACAAGCTGGATGGCATGGCAAATTGCCCGTCGCAGTACGAACCTCAAACTCTATGAACAGCCCAATGTTTACAATGCTACGTTGTATAATACGCTGATGACACAGAGTAACTGGTATTTGAGAAATCCACACGAATAAGATTCTCTTTCGATCCATAATTTTGAAGAGCGTATCTCATATGAGGTACGCTCTTCTTATCTTTTGTCACTTCATCCTTCTCTTATGGATATCTAAAAGGTAGAAGGTGTCAAAGAATATCGCAGTCTATGACGCTGAGAATCGCTTGAAAATCAGCTAATGAATACATGCACTAAAATAACGTATTCTTGAGCTTCTTAAAAATCGCTCTATTCCTGTTTTTTTCTTAGGGGAATGTAAAATACAATAAGACCCCAATTCGGGATAAGCAGTTCTTCTTTTTCCTCAAAAAAGTTTCAATAGAAGCCTAAAAAGAGGATTGTTTTTTGTATATTTACTGTTGAAAATCAATCATATAACAAAATAACAATCCTCATGAAACTTGTCAGCAAAGTTACGGAAATCTATTGTATTGCAGATGATTTTTGCAAAGAATATCATTTAGAATTAAACAAAACCTCTCTTTCTCCCTCATCCTCCTCTACCGATAGTCCAAAACACCGCAAGAGAAAAGGGCGAATGAGTGATGCTGA
>NZ_CAUTBW010000041.1:0-21661 GCF_963536905.1 uncultured Alloprevotella sp.
CAATGTAGGAGAAGAAGTCCTGACGGATCACTCCCACATCGGAAACGGAGCGCGCAGCCCCTTCCACATTAGGCCAGGTACGGAAAACGCCTTCTTTGGCAATGCTACTGAGCGATTTTCCACTGTAGTAGCGCGAATGGCCAAAGCCGTTGGAAATTTCGTTTTCGGCTTGCGGAAATTCCGAGCCAAAGAAAAGGCCGTCAATATAGAAGGGCTGACCGAGACTCATGGTGTAGGCACTCATGCCTCCCACACCGCCGGAACCTTCTGGGTGAGACCATCGCTGATTAGCTGCCACGCCCTCAACACCCATATTCTCCATTTCAATATAGTCGATAGGCGTGGTGCGGGCTGCCTCGTCTGCAGCACTGATGAGGAGATATTTATGCAGGAAATGGTCTTTCTCTTTCATTTCTACCACCATGCTGACATTCCACGTAGCACTGACACCATCTGCAGGGTTCACGTGCTGATAAGGCTTCATCTCAAAGACGAGACGCTTACCTCCGTCGATACTTTCTTCTCTAACATTGTTGAGTGTCATTTGAGAAGCGGAGAATGCCGTAGGGAGCGGAACGGCTACAGTGTCTGTAGAGAGATTGAACTCTGCACAACAGCCAAATTCGCGACCGTTGACGGCGCTGGTCTCTGTCAGACGCACATAGCGCGCTGTGATGTCGCGGCCGAGGTCTGTCCAAACCGTGGCCACCTCCGTATAGGCGAGTGTGCCTGTCTTGACTGTCTGCCAGTCGGAACCATTGTCGGATACGGAGAATTCATAGCCTGCAATATTTCCATTGGAGCGCACTCCCTCCGAGCCGGAACGTGGCAGATAGCCAAAACTGCGGAAAGTGGCAGCTGCCCCGAGGTCGATGGTTAGAGAATGAGGCAGAGCAGCAGAGCCGTTGCCTTGCTGACCGGAATAGAACGTATGCCACAGCGTTGCGGCATCGCCATCAATGGCCAAAGAGGGATCGCCCACCGTAGCACTTTCGTGACACCAGGAATCGGCCGTAGCCGTCCAGCCCGTACGGGGAAGCTTTGTCATCTCAGTGGCAGCAGCCTGCGCTTCTGAAGACAGGCGGAATTCGCCGCAAGCAGCAAACTTCGCACCGTTCCAACTGCTTTTGATGATTACTTTAACGTAGCGCGCCGTTATGTCGTGACTGAAATTTGTCCAAATTTCCTTGAGACTGTAAGGCATCGTTCCTGAATAGACCGTAGTAAGAGCCGTGGGAGTATCGCCTGCTTGTATCTCTATTTCTTTTGCGTGTCCGTTGACCGATTTGTCTGCTTGACGCGTGGTATATCCGAAACTGCGGAACGTTTGGCTACTACCGAGATCTACGAGAAACCAGTGGGGCATCTCTGCGAGCGAAGCGTCCGTATAGTTGGAATGCCAATAGGTGGCATCATTTCCGTCAATAATAGATGCGGGCGTTCCGCAGCCATTTTCGGGCGTAAAGCCATCGGCGGTTATCGTCCAGGAAGCGCGGTTGAGCAAACCGCCAACCTGCTTTTTCTGCATGACAGGATTGAGCGAAAACTCTTCACTCCCCGCAGAGGGAGTGAAAGTGGCAAGAGGCGCGGTGCGCTTATTGACCATTTTTCCAGGCCGAAGCTGTTGTCCTGAAATATTGAAATGACGCTCGAGGTAAGCATTACTGATACTGACGTCCGTAGCCGTCCGCGTCACACTTACCTGTGCCTGCATTCCAACGGGCAGTAAGACACTGACCCCTAAGAATAAGGAAGGGATTAAAAGTTTCATGAAATGTAAAAAATTTGCTTTATAGGTAACGGGGCGCAAATTAAAAAATAAAAAAAGAAATACAAACTTTTGCAACAGAAATGACTGCTTTTGCGAAGAAAGGATTCAGCATCAGTTGTTCCCACATCGCAGCAAAACATTGCCTCCCCTATTCTTGACATTCAGCTTTTCAGATATAGATGTGAAAAAGTCTTTCTTTTTTCCGCAAAACTTTAGGGTACACTTCTGGAAAGCTTTTCCGACCGCTTTTTTCTTTATTATTCCCTCCCAAAAAGCAGAAAAGCCGGCAGTTTTCACAAAGAAGCGCGCCGTTATCCTTATCCTGTCAGCTGACACAATAAGGCTGTCAGCTGGCAGCCTTATTGCGTTTGAAAACTTCCTTATTGTATTCTGGAACATCTCGCGAAAAGTGGAAAATATCCCCATTTCATAGTGCGCCAAAACTGCGTTATTCCTGCCCGCAATCAAGCAAGTTGAATTTCGCGCCATTCTCGAAGCCGTAGAATAAGAACTTTATTTACAAAGAAAGGGACAGACGAAAAAATGCCACAAGGCTGTGAGAACAGAACCTTGTGGCGTTTGAGAATTGTTGGAGAAGCAGTGGAGCTCAGATGAGTCGGACGGGTCTGACGAGTCCGACTGGTCAGACTGGTCAGAGGAGTCAGATTAGGACGAGCCTCTCCTATCACTTCACCAAGACCTTTTGGCCATTGATGATATAAAGACCAGAATGTGTTGTGCTGACGCGGCGACCTTGGAGATCGTAGACGGAAGTTTCGCTGTGGGGCGCAACAGTAGGCGTTTGCACACTGGTGTAAACGGACTGCAAGGCTGTGGGCAGATAGAAAGCCCAATTGTTGCCACCACAGGCGCGGAAGTAGCCGTCGGGTACTGTCTTTGGCATCGTGGCTACGTTGCCGATACGACAAATCAAAGTGCCGTTTTTACCTTCGGTGCGGCTCTCGTAGTAGGTGTTGCTGCGCACAACCTCACAATTGCTCTGCGAGGTCACGCCAGCCACACGGCGAGCAGCAATCTGATTCTTGATGACCGTCTTATTACCCACCCAATGCGGCCAGAAGACGCAGGGCACGCCAGGAGCACTCAACAAAAAGGCATAAGCCTGCGCCACATTGCCTGTGTATTTGCTGCCGTCGCGGTAAGTATCGTGATTGTCAACAAAGGTAACCGCATAACGATTGGTTGAGCTGTTATGGATGAGACCAGCAGGGCGCAGCGTTGTGCCATTCTCTTTCCACGCCATATTGGCGTAGTTGTTCTTGGCCAAACCGTTGTTGAGTGCTGCATATTTCTGGGGAAAATCGAACGCCATGGACTTATAGCTCGTAGCAGCCAGCCAGGCTTTGACGGCATCATAGCTGCCATCCCAATACTCGCCCACGCTGAGCCAAGGCTGCGATGCGTCGTTGTAGATTCCCACATATTTCCCTTCGAAACCTTTCACAAAATCGTAGCGCCAACCGTCGTAGCCCATCTCGCCCTTCATCCAGTTGAGATAAGCCTTGATGTCGTTCTGCACATTGGCCGAAGTGTGGTCGAGATCTCTCGCACCACCCCAGTTTTCTCCCGTATCGTTTGCACCGGTAGCCATGCCATAGGTGGCGCGGAAAGTGGCTGCTCCAGCCTCGGTATTGACCTCATCGTTGCGACAAATGTCGGCCAGCGTGAGTTGGTAAGAGCCATACGCTCCGAAGTTGTCGGGCGAGAAGTTTGCCCAATCGGTATAGCCGGCACGGTGGTTGATGACGATGTCGGCAATGACTTTCACGCCTTTGTTATGGAAGGCCGTGATCAGCGTTTTCAGATTGTCGGCCGTTCCCCAACAAGAGTTTTGGTCGTTCCACACGCGCGGATGATAGCCTACATTTGACCCACCAACGGTATAGCCTCCCTCGGGATTGGCTGAAGGTGGCAGCCAAATGCCCGTGAAGTTTTGCCCGATTTCATCAACAGCAGGCAGCAGTTGTGCCCATCCTGTTTGTTGCTGCGAATTCCAATAGAATCCTTGCAACAGCACATCCTGGCAGTCGGCCGGTGCTTGCGCGCGCGCCGAAGCAAGAAGCAGAGCGAAGAAGGAAAGGAGAAGTGTACGTTTCTTCATTGTGTCGTAATTTTTTTATTGATATTTGATTTCTTTCTCTAACGAGCAGCAAATATAGAAAACTTGCTGTAATTGAAAATTCCCCCACCCGAGAATCCCGGATGGGGGAAAGAATCAGTTATGACAATACATGCTGGAGTTTACTGTTTAGTAATCGTGCAATAGTAGTGGTTAGCAGTCTTGCGAGAGAGGTACAACTTAATGGTGTAAGTACCGGCAGCGACAGAAAGATTATCGCCATTCTGGATGAGATTATTGGCGCTGCCACCAAAGTTGATGTCCCAACTACCGTTAGCGCGGAACTTGAACGTTCCGGCTTTGAGCGTCGTCGTTATCGTCCAGCTCTCATCGGCTTCATTAAATGTCATGGCTTCGTCGCCGTCCCAACCTTTTGCTGTAGCATCACCAATGATGCCCCAAGTGGTAGGAATAGCTTCGAACTTAGCAGAAGGAACATTGGCCGTAATCTTGTAGTAGCCAGCAGTAGCCACCTTGATATTTCCAGTGCCTTCGCCTGTGAAACCCGCAGGATAGCTTGTGAAGCTGCTCCAGTTGTATTCGCCATTGTCCCAATTGCGCTGCTTGGTGAACTTAAACTCTGATTTGAGATAAGCGAAACCTTCATAGACGCCATTGAAGTTGGCAGAATGCAAAGCAGGTGCAGAAGCCGGAGTCCAGCTATTGCCGGTGCCTGGAGCATAGATATACTCAGAATAGTTGAGCGGAGCGATGGTCATGGTATAGTCCATCATGTTCAGCTTAATGGTGTAGTATTTTGCACCATCAGAAGCTCTCTGAAGGAAGCTACCGCCCTGAGCCACCATACCAGCCTCGAGACGAGTATCACCATTTTCTGTGTCGGAGCCTAAAACACCGTTCCAGTTTTCAACAGCAGAGCCGTCGGCCTTCATACAGGATGCCGGGACAATCTTAAACTGTGCATCAGCACGAGTACCATCAGCCTTGACAGGTGCGGGGACGGTCATTGTGAAGATAGGATCATCGTAGACATCCTCGGTGCTGTGGTTGAACTTAACGGGTGTAGTCCAGTGAGAGTTTGTGCCCACCAAGTAGTAAACGTCTTCAATGACAGGAGCCACGAGGGTAGCCGTTACGGTGATAGCCTTATCGAGACGGAAAGACGCTCCTCCCATTGTGGTGTAGGCATAGACCGTTGTAGGAATCTCGCGTTTGTTGGGACGCTTGCCATAGAGCTTTTCAATAGCAGCCTTGAGGTCGGCAGCAGCCAGTTTACCATTCTTATCAGAATTGAGATAGACAGAATCGGTGGCCGCAGCGTTCTTCAAACAAACCTTATAAGTAGGTTCAGTGGCTTTCTCGGCCGTGAAAGTTGCCTTATAGATAGAGACAGAATCGGTCGTTACGTTGGCATAGTCGATAGCTGCAGCGGGTTCTATATTGAGCGCGGCAGAAAGAGCTGCCTCTTGGGCGTTCTGCTTCGGTTGTGCCCAGTCCGTATAATCATCGGAGCAACCAGCAAAGAGCAAAGCCAGCCCCATTGTAAACAGTACTTTTTTCATACTTATGCGTTTTTAGTTTTTTTGAACTGCGCGGTGCTGGCAGCGGAGCATTCCGCTTACCAGCCCTTGCAGCATACAAAACAATTATTACTTAGCCATGAACATATAGACACCTGTGATGTCGTTGAAGAAGACGCGATACTTACCAGCATCTACAGGGATGTTTGCTCCACCTTTAGCCCCTGCACCGCGCGGGAAGTCGTTGCCACCCCAGTTAGTTGACCAGCTGCTATCAGTGAGGAACTTCGCCGTAGTCTTATCGGCAGAGGTATCAAGATCGTAGAACCAGTCGTGGTTATTGCTGGATGCGCAAGCAGTCATCGCCGTTGAAGTGCTCCAACCGTTGAAGTCGCCAGCAATGAGCATCTGCGGATAGGTGGAAACAGCCGGAGTATAAGGAACGACAGTCATGCTATAGTTTTCTGTATTAAGCGTAATCTTGTAGTAGCCATCTGAAGGAACACAGATATTGGAAGAACCACCATCGTTATGAACAATGGTCAAAGCGCCATCAGAAGAACCGAACTGGTCATCCCAACTACCTGGAGTTTTCACTACTTTGAAGCCTGCCGTGGTGAGATAGCCTACGTATTCGATAATGCCCTTACCGGTTTTCGCGTTGTAAGTTTGATCGGGAGCTACATACATCGGAATCATACTCTTTCCGACAGCGTCGGCACTATTGGTCCATTTACCATCACCAATACAAGCGCCAATGAGATACCAGAGTTCGGGCTCGGCAGCCTTGAGCATTACATAGTAAGGAGCTACATTGAGCTTCACCACATTGGAGTAGACCGTATCGGTTGTACCAGTGGATGTGGGGATATAGGACATCACGCGCACAAAGACATTCGCTTTGCTGGGAATATTTGTCTCATCCCAGCCGTTGAGTTGTTCGATGAGCTTGTCGAGGTCTTCAGCGGAGTATTTATACTTGCAATCGGTGAGCACACTTGAGAGGTTGGCATAGTCGGCCTTTTTAGCACCGGTTTGATCTGCATCGGCCTGTTCTTGCGAAACTTTGAAACTATCGCCCTTGGAGACTTGCACCATATAATGTGCCGCAACGGGGAAGCCACCAAAGTCGGGCTGTGACCAAGAGAAAGAAAGCGAGTCGGTCGTTGATTTCAAATCCACGGTATAGCCGGCATAGTTTGGCGTGTTAAGCACAAATGTCTCCGGAATCTTCAGCGTAGGATTTGAATCATTATCGTCCGCACAAGCAGCGAAGAGGCAAACGCTGCAAAGAAGCAGCAATGCTGACTTAAAATATTTTTTCATAATGATTTCTTTATTAAAATGAAAAGTGGCGTGCTACAAGCCGCGGGGACGAGCCTTTTAGCTCATAGCACACAGACTTTATCTATCAATTATAACCTTCGTTGTGTTTGAGGTTGGGATTTGCATTCAAATCCTTCGTAGGAATGTCGAAGAGATTGCGCGTGGCAGCGAAATTGCGACCAGCTTGCGTACCACCCTTCCAAGACCAAACGTAAGAGGAGTTACCTCCATAGAGACCGAAACGAATCAAATCCATACGGCGACGGCCTTCAAAGAAGAATTCACGAGACCATTCGCTGATGATGTCATTCAGATTGTAGAACGACTGCGTCTTAGCATTGGCACGCTTGCGGAGAGCGTTGATGGCATTCGTTCCTTCGGTGGAAGTCTTACCTCCGTTCAAGCGGGCATCGGCTTCACCGTAAGTCAGATAAGCCTCAGCAACACGCATCAGGAAGAAGTCGGCATCGGGGAACTGAACGTTGCTCGCGCCAGCACCTGTAGTGGAGGATGAATAGAAGTTGGTGAACTTCGTCACAGAGAGTCCCTTCTTGAAGTCCTTCGTAGTGTTCGACGTCACGTCCACCGTGCGACCGTCGCCCCAGAAGAGTGCGCGGTCGTCCTTGGCAGCTGCGATGATGTCCTTTGTTGTTGAGAGCGGACAAGCACTGGCATTGCCATTGAAGAACTGTGCCACCAGATTGGGACGTGCACGATTACCAGCCCAAGCCAGCGTAGTACCATTAGTAGCCGCGCCGTCAACATTGGCTGCATAGGGGTGCATGGTGTTGTCGTAGGTAGATGCCATCAAGAAGAGAGAACATGCCCAGCTGGTAGTCAGCACACCATCTTGGAGTACTGGCAACACAGCTTCCTGGGCTGCACTGCTTTCGCCATTATCGCCCATGAAGAGCATCTGGTAGGCAGTCCAGCCATTCTGGCCTGTCGTGTTCAGATGATAAGGAGAATCCATGACTTTCTTGGCATATTCTTTTGCCTTGGCCCATTGTGCCGTTCCGGTGTAGACTTCTGCATTCAGATAAAGACGAGAAAGCAGCAACCAATCGGCGGCCTTGTCAGGACGAGCATAACCTTCATCAGAAGATTTCTTAGCACGAGCGTCAGACAACTGCGGTTCGATTTCGAGAAGTTCTTTCTCAATGAAATCATACACCTGAGCACGCGTATAGCGCGGTGGTTTTACAGAAGTGACCGTGGTAGAGAACGGAATATTACCGAAGTTGTCCATCAAATAGTAATAGTAGAGGGCGCGGAGCCAACGTACTTCGGCCGTCATCTGCGCATTGTAGTTGCCGGCTTCAGCAAGATACTGGTTGCACATCGACACACCGAAATAGAGGCGATAATAGAAACCTTCAAGCATCGGGTTAGCACCATCATAAGCATTATTGGTAAAACCAGCGATACCGGGGTCGCCCCAGCAGCAAATGGCTTCATCAGTGGGCAACTCATTAGAATTGAAGAGCTGGCGAACAAATCCTGACGTACCGCCATCGATACCGTCAACGTCGCAATCGTCGTCGGAACTGCCGTTACCAGAGATACCCAAGTTGGCAAAGCACTTATTAAAGAGTGCCTCAACATCCACCTTTGTATTCAGGTTCGGATCGATGGGCTTCACGTCCAAATCTCCGACACAAGAGCTCATGCTCAGTGTCAACGCAAAGGCTGACAGAGACAGCATAGTTTTGATATTTCTTTTCATAATCGAATTCCTTATTAAATTAGAAGTTGAGGTTCAGACCCAGCGTGAGGCTGAAAGGACGTGGATAAATGTCGCTGTCGATACCAGGTGTTGCCCCTAAACCAGTTTTGAAAACTTCGGGGTCGATACCTTTATACTTCGTAATGGTAAAGACGTTGGAAGCTGCCAAGTAGAGACGGCCGCCCAGACCAGAGTAGTTGCCCATACGGAAAAGGTTCGTGAAGTTATAGCCCAATGTGATGTTGTCGCACTTCAAGAAAGAACCGTTCTGAACAAAGTGGTCGGACAGGACTGCGTGTTCTTCGGTAGACGCCCAACCGCGGTTGATAGATTCCAGCGGACGGTTGCTCAAGAACTTCGAAGAAGACCAAACAGCAGAAAGGTCAGAGGAAGCAGCATCGTAGTTGTTGTAAACGTAGTTGCCAACATTAGCACGGAGCGTGAAGCTCAGATCCCACTGCTTATAAGAAAGGCGGGAAGAGAGGCCAAACGTCCAAGGAGCCATCGGGCTCTTGTAGAAATACTTGTCGGCTTCAGTGATTTGTCCGTCACCATTGCGGTCGACTACAACGCCCGAAATGGGCTTGCCGTCCTTACCGTAAACCTGCTGATAAACGTAGTAGGAGAAGGCAGGCTTGCCAACAGTGTGTGCTTGGGCGTTAAAACCAGTTCCAGCAGAGATACCACCTACTGCAACATAGTAGTTCTTGTCGCCACCGATAAGTTCTGTGATTTTGTTTTGGTTGTAAGTGGCGTTGAGGTTGATGTCCCAGAACCAGTCATCGGTCTGGATAGCTTTGTAGTCGAGAGCAAGTTCGAAGCCTGTGTTCTTGAGTGAACCGATGTTCGTCATCACAGTGTTCTTAAAGTTAGTACCCGCTGCAACGTATGCGCGATTGAGCAAGTCTGTTGTCTTGCGGTAATAGTAGTCGATAGATGCCGTCAAGCGGTTGTTGAGGAAACCTAAGTCTACACCTGCATTATAAGTAGTGGTAGTTTCCCACTTCAGATTAGGATCGTAAGCATCTGGACGGTTGAGTACGCCGTAAGGTTTACCATCGCGGCGCGTGATGGGATAGAAGCTGGACGTACCTTTATTGATACCGTAAACAGCGAAGTAATTATAGTCGCCGATACCTTCCTGCTGACCCGTCTGACCATAACCAAGGCGGAGCTTCAAATCGGAAATCTTTTCAACATTCGTCAAGAACGGTTCGTTCTTAGCCTTCCATGCGAAAGCGAAAGAGGGGAAGAGTGCCCAATGGTCTTTGAAACGAGAAGAACCATCATCGCGCAACGTTGCCGTGAAGAGATAACGATCTTTATAAGAATAGTTCGCACGACCGAAGAAGCTCACGAGATAGTTCTCTGTCTTGTAGTCGTAGGGAGAAAGATTGTAGATCGGAGCTTCGCCTGCAGCAATGAGTCCTTCTGCCACCTGTTTAGCCTGCAGAGTAGCGTAGTTAGGATTGGTAGTAGGATATTTGCCCCACGTCAAGGAATGCTGACTTCTCCAGAAGTGTTGCCATTCGTAACCAGCCATCACGTCGAAGTGGTGACTATCGTTGAGATCCTTATAGTACTGAGCGTAAGCATTGAAAGAGAGATTGCGCTTCAGAATCTTATCCCAGCCGTTGTAGCCATAATAGTAAGTCTGACGACCATCCTCTGAAGGATAACCAGCAGGCTTAATAGTGGTCTGCTTTCCTTGAGAAACATCAGCACCTAAGTTCATGTGAAGACGAAGGTCTTCAAAGCCATGTACCTTATAGTTGAACTCAGCGTTACCAATAAAAGAACGGCTGCGCGCCTTATCGTCCATGAGCTTCAACAAAGCAACAGGGTTGGCCGTACCCAGATTGTTCCAAGCGTTAGGCCAAGCCGGGTCGTTCAGAGAAGCACCCGTAGTGCGCCATTGGAAGTAGTTGTGGAAATTAGCCGCATCAGGAGAAGTTATATCGTAAATAGACTGAGTAGGGTCCATCCAGAGCGCAGCACCTACAGCACTACCGTTGGCATATTGGCTTTCTGCGTACATGCCTTTTGCGCTCAAATTCATCGTGAGATGATCGTCAAGGAAAGAAGGGCTCAGATTCAAAGCTGCAGTATAGCGGCGGAAATCTGAAGTCTTGAGAATACCTTGCTGATCGGTATATCCCAGAGAAACGCGGTAAGGCATCCACTTGAGTGAACCGGAGAGCGTCACATTGTGGTCGTGACTCCAAGCCGTGCGATAAATCTCTTTCTGCCAGTCAGTATTGGCCGTACCCAAAGCTTGTGCAGGCTCACTGGTTTCACCGTAGTATTTTTTCACAAAAGCGCGGAACTCATCACCGTTCATCACTTTCAAAGTCTTTTTCTTCGTACTCATCGTCACGCTACCAGCGTAGGAGAGTTTCGGAGCCTGACCGCGAGCACCTTTCTTAGTGGTGATAATGATAACACCGTTAGAACCACGGCTACCATAGATGGCCGTTGCAGAAGCATCCTTCAGGATGTTGAAGCTTTCGATGTCCTGCGGATTCACCATAGAGAGCGGATTGGCAAGACCTTTCACACCTTGGTTATCCATAGCCACACCGTCGATGACAATCAGCGGATCGTTGCTGGCATTCAGTGACGAACCGCCACGAATACGGATGGTTGCACCACCACCAGGAGTACCACCAGCGGAAGTAACGGAAACGCCGGCCACCTTACCTTGGATGAGGTCCTGCGGGTTAACAACCAAACCTTTGTTCTTGCTGTCTGGCTTGATAGACATTACAGAACCCGTCACATCTGATTTCTTAGCCACACCGTAACCGATGACAACAGCTTCGTTCAGTGTACTGTTGTCTTCAAGTACGACAGTCACCGTTGGAGCTGCTACAACATCGGCCGACTTATAGCCAATATAAGACACGCGAAGCTTGCTGCCCTGCTGAGCCTTAATAGTAAAGTTACCCGCGGCGTCTGTATTTGTAAGCGCTTTAGGATTCACAGAGGTCACACTGGCAAATACCACCGGATGACCATCAGTGTCCTGTACATGTCCCTTCACCGTAATGGTCTGTGCCACTACGTTGAGAGAGAGAAAGATTCCTGCCACCAACAGCAACAGAAATCTGAAGTTCAACTTCTTACTCATGTTAGTATTGTTAGGTTATATAAATTAGATGAATTATTCTGTTTTGTAGTTCGCCATAAGATACTGACTGCTTTGAAAGTTCTACTGCCGAACACATTTTGAGTTGCTTTATTTTGCAATAATGCTAATGGCAAAGCCGCCACCACTGGCTACGCGAAGTGTCAGTTTCGTTTTGTTAGTAATGGTCTTCTTTGTGATGGTATAAGCCGCAGGATTTTTGTCCCAACTGGCATTTTTAGCATCACAATAAATAGTAGCTTCATATTTCTTACCAGGTACGAGGAAAGAGAAGTCGAGGTTGGACGTATGGCCGTTGTCGCCAGCAGTGCAGCCCACAAACCAATTTTCAGAGCCTTTGGCCTTACGAGCAATTGTGATATAGTCGCCTGGTTCTGCCTCAAGATAGCGGCTTTCATCCCAATCCACAGCCACATCCTTGATGAATTGGAAAGCATCCATGTGGGCTTGATAGTGCTCGGGTACATCAGCAGCCATTTGGAGGGGACTGTACATCGTTACATACAGTGCCAACTGTCGAGCCAGCGTGGAGCGGCAATAGCTATGATTGGTTGGATTCAATTTGGAACAATCCATTTCGAAGATACCTGGTGTATAGTCCATCGGGCCACCAATCAAGCGGGTGAAAGGCAGGATGGTTGTATGATTTACAGAATTTCCCCCCATCGCTTCATACTCCGTGCCACGGGCACTCTCGTTGCCTATGAGATTGGGATAAGTACGGCAAAGTCCTGTAGGGCGCGTAGCCTCGTGGGCATTTACCATAATGCGATAGTCTGCTGCTTTCTTGAGGGCGTAGAGGTAGTGGTTGTTCATCCATTGCCCGTAGTGGTGTTCGCCACGCGGGAGGATATTGCCCACATAACCACTCTTGACGGAGTGATAACCATTGTCCACCATAAATTGATAAGCAGTGTCGATATAGCGCTCATAGTTGCGCGCAGAAGCGCTGGTTTCGTGGTGCATAATCATTTCTACGCCGCGAGCTTTGGCGTATTCGTGGATAGCTTTCACGTCGAAATCGGGATACGGCGTAACGAAGTCGAAGACGTGATCTTTTTCGTGGCCGTACCAGTCCTCCCAACCTTCATTCCAACCCTCAACAAGGAGTCCTTGGAAACCATTGGCCGCTGCAAAGTCGATGTAACGTTTCACATTGGCCGTATTGGCTGCATGACGACCATTGGGGCGTGCTTTTGCATAGTCGGTCTCACCAATTTTCACTGAAGGAAAATCATCGGTATAAGCCCATGAGCTTTTGCCAGTAATCATCTCCCACCAAACACCCATATATTTAATAGGGTGTATCCAACTGGTGTCTTCCAGCTTGCAAGGCTCATTTAGGTTCAGCGTCATGCGAGAAGCCAATATATCAGTAGCCTTTTCGCCCACAATGATTGTGCGCCAAGGCGAAGTGCAAGGTGCTTGCAAGTAGCCCTTGTCTCCGCGAGCATCAGGAGTGAGCCAACTCTCAAAGGTCATTGTCTTATCGTCGAGGTTGAGGTGCATCGTGGAATAGTTGATGCAGGCTGCCTCATGAAGGTTGATATAAAGGCCGTCGGCTGTTTTGAGCTGGAGAGCTGTCTGAACTGCTGTAGGACCAATAGGTGTTTGCGAGGAGTTGGGCGTAATAGCTTGGCGCATCTTCGCGCGAATTTCGCTCAACTTTGAAATAACGGTTTCATATTCTTGCGTATCGTAGTCGCCAGGAATCCAAAAGGCGGTATGGTCTCCGGTCATAGCAAACTGCGAATGTTCTTCTTTCACCACAAAATAGGTCAGATTCTTCTGCTCGGGAAACTCATAACGGAAACCAAGACCATCATCGAACAAGCGGAAGCGCAAAACAATGAAACGATCATTCTTAGGTTGGTTGAGCGTCACCTCCAACTCATTGTAATGATTGCGTATGGAAGATTCCTCTCCCCATACGGGTTTCCACGTTTCATCAAAGGTAGACGTGCGCGTACTAACAATACTGAAACCTGTCATAAGGTCGGCCTTGCGGATGACCTCTTCAGAGGGTTTATTCACCATAACGCCGAAGTCCGTAGAGTTATTTGGATCTTCCTGCTTCAGTTCTAAACCAAGCTTGGAGGGTTTTATCACGGTTTTTCCCTTAAAGGTCAAATCATAAGTAGGACGCCCTGAAGCGTCGAGCGAGAAGTTCATCACAAACTTACCATTCGGCGAAATGAGTTGTTGGGCCTGCAATGGCAGAAGAGCCAGAGCGATAAGTGACAGAATCAGGAATGTACGTTTCATAAAATTCTTTTTTGCGTAATTCTATAAGCAGTTAAAGAAAACAGGCGTTCTAAACTTTCCACTACTTTATTGGTGCAAAGATATAATGAAAAAACATTCATTAACATAGAGATTTATTCATTCGAAACTTTTGTGAAGTCTGCAAAAACATTATTTTATTCATTTTCTGATAGTTAGCTATCTTTGTCGGGGCTTATTTTATAAGTCGATTTATCAAGCAGAGTTTGCAATTAAGCCTTAAAAACAATAAAAACAAAGATAATATCACAAGTTTTTTGCAACTTTTCCGTGAATATCATAAAGAAAAAAAACGAATTCTATTATCAAACTCCCTCATGCCGCATTGATATGCTCAAATAGCATTATCAAGATATAAAGCTTTCTCGTTTTCATAGCATAAGAAAAGAAAGTATGCTTCAGAGAAAGAAAGGGAATCTACAATAAGTATCGAACGACTTGTGATTACAATAAGACTGTCAGCCGATAGCCTTATTGTGTCAGCTGGCAGCCTTATTGTAGCGAAAAATACAATAAGGAAAAGTACAGCTCTCACAAAGAAGTAGAAAAACAAACGAGGTCGCGCCTCTTCACAGAGACACGACCCACTGAGCGTAAAATTACCTATTACTGATTACATCAAATACACAAAAACTGCTATCTAAAGAGATCTCACCTATTTTGTATAGGTGAAAAATCTAATATCATTTCGTCGCGGCCGTCCAGATGGACTGTTCCATCGAGCTTTACTTCCTTTTCATGCACCAAATCATAAACCGACTTTGCTGGAAGTACCTGACTGAAAGGCGTAAGGTCTACCTCGCGTGGTTCGTCCATACCATTGATGAGCACCGTTACTACCTGCCCATTGTGAATACGACTATAAACATACACTCCATCACGAGGGGGAAAATGAATAAGTTTCCCCTGCCCTATTGCCTCGCTCGTTTTCCGCCATTGCAGCAAGCGGCGCGTGAAATCATAATATTTCTGTTCGAGCGGAGTGCGCTTGGTAGCATCGAAAACTCTTTTGGGGAAATCTTGGCGCAGTGTGCCATCGCCTTTCGACTTGTTGCCCGACATGGCTACCTCCGTACCATAGTAGACTTGGGGAATACCGCGCAATGTGAGCAAAAGTGTGAGCGCTTGACGGTAACGCTTGAGGTTCTGTGCTTTTTCGGGGGTAGAATTGAAACGATCTGTATCGTGATTTTCAAGGAATATCATCAAGTGCATGGGGTCTGCAAACACAATATCCTGTGTGAGATAGTCATAGATACGAGCCATGCCACTGTCCCATACGTTGGTCTCTTGGTCGCACACTTGGTTGAGCAGCGCCATCAAAGGAAAATCCATCACAGTGGGCAATTCGGAATTGTCGCTCCCTGCCAGTTTACTATCTTTCTGCCAGTAAGAGACGCCTACATTATTGTTGATCCACGTTTCACCAACGATGTTAAACCCTGGATACTGAGCATCGATTTCCTTACACCAGCGCGCCATGGCTTGGCGGTCAGCATAAGGGTACGTGTCCTGACGAATTCCATCAATACCAGCATATTCTATCCAAAAGATGCTATTCTGGATGAGATAGTTCATAACATCGGGATTCCGCTGATTTAAGTCGGGCATGGATTCCACAAACCAGCCATCTTGCGCCAAAGCCATATCAGACTGCGAAACGTGGGGATCACTCACAGAAGCCGTGCGGTAAGTGGTTTGAACATAGCGAGAATTGTTATTAAACCAGCTATCATCGGGGCGATCTGTAAAAAGGAAGTTCTTAGAGCCACAGTGGTTGAAAACCATATCCTGCATCACTTTCAACCCCTTATTGTGGGCAGCTGCCACTAAATCACGATATTCCTCATTCGAACCATAGCGCGGATCTATCTGGTAATAGTCGGTGATGGCATAACCGTGGTAAGAGAAATCCGGCATATCATTTATGAGCAGTGGGGTTATCCAAAGCATCGTTACGCCTAAATCGGAAAAATAATCAAGATGCTGCCGAATACCCGCAATGTCGCCACCGTGGCGAGCATCAGGATTTTGAGGATTACAATCTTGCTCCAATAGCCCTTTGACTACATTGTTGCGCGGATTACCATCGCAGAAACGATCTGGCATCAACAAATAAACAACATCATGGGCATCCCACGTTTGGCGGGATTGAGCTGTACGTTGCTTGAGTTCGTAAGGCACTTTCGTGGTCTTGCCGTTCTGCTTGAGTTCTATAGTAAATTTCTGAGGTGCAGCCGTTGCCGTATTGACATATAATATAAGGTAGTTGGCGTTCTCCGGACGAACAACGCGATTAATCGTTATATCCTTCGAAGTCAGCGAAACTTCACTACTTCCTATCTGGTTTCCATGCAGCAGTATCTGCAGTTCGGGATTCTTCATGCCTGCCCACCAAAAGCTGGGCTGCACTTTATCCAATACTGTTGCACAAATTCCTGCTATCGGAAAAACAGCACTGCAAATAGCACTTAATATGTAGCGTATTGTTTTCATCATTTTCTTCAACGTGTGTTTTCGTATTTTGCAAAGATATATCTTTTCATGAGCCTCAACAAGGTAATAAAAATTAAATATAAGTCATAAATTATATTATTCAATTATAAATCAGATGAATACAATTTATATCTATTCCTTTTTTAGGAAGTCATTTAGGAAAGAAAGATACTTCTATTTGGTTCTTTTCTGAAAATTTCATACTTTTGAAACCCTTAAAGATACTCTTAAAAGATGAAATCTCTATTCCTCTCTTTCTGCCTCATAATGCTTTGTATTGCTCCGGGATGGAGCAATACCGATTATAGTAATGAAACCAAAGAAATTTTCAAACAATTAGATAAGGTCATAGCACAAAAAGAACTCTACCAGCAGTCGCTCGAAAAAAAGGCTACAGCATGGAAACGACAACTCCAACATGCCAGTGGCTACAAACGTATCAATATATGCAAACGATTGGTGGAAGATTTCTACCTGCATACACAAACCGACTCTGCCAACAAGTACGTTGATCAAATTGCCCATTCCATCGAGGCAAAAACCGATACTAAGCTGCAAAACTACGTTTGCATGCAACGCGCCAACATCTTTGCTACAACAGGCATGTATCACGAAGCTCTGGAAACTCTTTCTCACTGTAATCGTCAAGCTTTCAACCGTAACGACCTGTTGGCCTATTATCATTTGCTACGAACAATCTACGGGTGGATGGAGGACTATACGTCCAATACTTTTATTGCACAAAAACTTCGCTTGATAAAAGTTAGCTATCGCGACTCTATTCTGAAGCTCGAACCCAAGGGGCTTGGTCGCAATATCGTCATGGCCGATAAGGCTATTGATGAAGGCAACGCTCGATTAGCTTTAGAATATTGCACTCCAAATCTGAATGGAAAAAGCAAAGATAAAGCCTACTCTTACTACAACTTGGCCGAATACTATCGCTTGATTGGCAACAAAGATAAAGAGGCTTACTATTTGGCAAAAACGGCCATTATTGATTTAGAGTCTGGCGTAACAGAATATATCGCCTTACCCAAACTGGCGGAATTGCTCTTCAAAAACGGGAATATCGAACGGGCTTACAACTATCTACTTTGCTCCATTGAAGACGCCAACTACTGCAAAGCACGCTTGCGCGCCATTGAAGCAACAAATATATTCCCCATTATCGAAAAAGCTTACAAAGAAATGAATCATCGCCGACGACTGACGGAATATGCCCTTTTCATCGGTCTGTCCTTGCTGACTCTCTTGCTGGCCTATGTTATCTATTCCTTACGGAAACAAATGCGAAAAAATGCGGAAACTCGCCGTCAATTGGCCGAAACAAACCAACAACTCAAAAAGGCCAATGAAGCCGTGCAGGAAACAAACAAGCACTTACTCTTAACTGATAAAGTGAAAGAGGAGTATATAGCACGCTATCTGAGTCGTTGTCATGATTATATCGACAAACTTGATTTATATCGTCGCGACTTACTCAGAGTTGCCAAGAACGGACAAAAGGAAGATTTGCTCAAACTCTTGAAATCAGAGACCATTGTTGCTGAAGAACAGAAAAACTTCTATGCTGATTTCGACAATGCTTTTCTCACTCTTTTTCCCCATTTCATCGAGAATTTCAACAACCTCCTCGAACCTGAAGCACGCATCGTTCCAAAGAAAAATGAACAATTAAATACCGAACTACGCATCTTTGCTCTCATCCGTTTGGGTGTGACAGAAAGCACGCGCATTGCTCATTTTCTCAACTATTCGCTCGCCACGATCTATAACTATCGCAGCAAATACCGTAACAAAGCTCTGTGCGAGAAGAACGAATTTGAGAAACGAATAGAAGAGCTTTAATGCTTAAAGAACGAGAGGAAGCAATTAAACAAGAAAGCTTTTCTCTCCCGAATCAGTTGAAGAAATTAAACTTACACAAGGAGCAAAGAGCCTAATACCCAAAGCCCCAATAATGATAAATCAAAGAATGCAGAACTTTATTAGTATGAAGGTCGTACTGGCTCTTGGCTGAAGGATTGAGTAAATCAGAAACATTACGGCGCGCACTCATCCACGTTTCTACACGTTTTTGCATCGTGGATATTGTATGGGAATTATTGAGCCTTTTCAGGTCAGACACGCTATAAGAGGAGAGGTCAGAATCCTTTAGCATTTTCGCCGTAACATACGGACGACTTAGTGACATATAATAATAAAGAGAGTCTACAGACATTCCTTCGTCCGCTTTCACAACCTCTTTGTCTGAGGCCGTAAACGTAAGAAGGTCTTCCGTCAAACAAGCCATACGAATGTAACTAAGGTTCTGAAATAGGTCTGCACTAAGGACTATAGAAATCGTTCCGTACCCATTTTCTATAATATTAATATCCATCGCGATTTTATCAAACGTGCGTAGCGAAGCCAGAAGTGTTTTCCAGATTTGATCTTCTCTCAACAATGCCTGCTGAAGTTGTACGGAGTTCTTACCAGAACTATCTGCCAAAACTTTCAATCCTTTTTGGGGAGCAAGCAATTTCCGAGATAAGTAGATCGACTTGCGATCCTGTTCTTTCGCCCTATCATAAAGCCAATTAGCGATACCAGCCGTCGAGCTTTCCGGACACTCTACCGTATCTTTATAGACAGGTCCTAACTTCTCAAGAAATTGTTTATCAATCGTCATTGTTTCCTCTGCAACACTATCTTCGGGAACATCATCACAACAACTCAGTTCTACCCCCGAACGCACGCCCCCACTAAGATTAGCAGAGAAAACCAAATTGCTACTGAAAGCCAACCAAGCCAACACACAAAACATCTTCTTCATAATCCTTAATATTTCTAACGCTTTTATTTTTTTCTCTCTTGAGGCAAAGATAACATTAAGTCTTCCAACACACCTATTCTTCCTACAAAAAGCTGCTTCCATAGCATAAGAAAATTGCACAAACGAATTTATCCCTATCTGATATTTAGAAATTAAAAGCTTTGGTTATTGGCAGATTTACGTACTGTGAGGGGGAAAGACATTATCTTTGCAGAAAACAAAAGATTTAGGTGAATGGTTGTAAGGAATGTATTTGAGCCAGAATCGGCAGCAGATTTTTGGCAGCAAATGGTGGCAGCTTATGAATTGGAAGATGCTCAACAAATGTATCTCGAATTTGGCAAGATTTTTGGCCATTTTCTGCACCAACACACGGCGCGGAGCACGGTGAAATTGGTAGGAGCGTTCGCACAAACCGATTTTCTTCTGCGCGAACACGAGGTGCAACCATCGCTGTGCAAAGCTGTCAACGAAGCGCGCATACGTTTCCGGAAAGCAGGCAGCGGTGAACTCACTATAGATATACTCCGCGAAAACGCTCCTTATGACTTCAAAGCCATTTGCTTATTTATTGAGCAGGTGGAAGGGACATCCGTACCGCCCGAAGTGGAAAGACTCTTTCCTACCAACCGCCCACAACGCACGCTGAAAGTACCCGAAGCTGAATACCTGCGCGTACTGGTCAGCAAGGTGGACAACGACAACATCTACGGGCAGATAGAAGCAGAGCCCTTGGAGGTCGTCATCTGTTATTCCCACGGCAACACCATTTACAACTTCGATTGGACTTATCTGCGGCAGCAACTCCACGGCGGATCGCAAATCAACATCATTCGCCCTCGCCTGTACGATGGTATCTTGTATCCCGAACTCATCATTGTAGAACCTGATTATCTGGTGGATATTTCTGCCATCGCGGCTTGCTTTGAAAATTATGCCCACTCGCCACTCATCTATCTGCTCAATAAGATTCGCGCAACGGAACCTACAGAAGCTATCTTGCTCGGTAACTTGGCGGGGCAGTTGCTCGATGAAGAAGTCCACAGCGAGGGAGAAGGACAACCATACGCCGAAAGCGTGCAGCAATTTTTCAAAGGCAACGCCCTCAACCTCCTTGCTGCCAATGTATCGCCTGAATTCCATGAGAACGCTATCAAGCAGAAGCGCAATATTCATAAGGCTATCAAAAACGATATGCCGCAACAGCTGAAGGAGTATCAGCAGCGCAATGTGATGCTTGAGCCGTCTTTCTTCTCCGAAATGCTCGGTTTACAAGGACGTATGGACTTCCTGCAACTCGATCAAAAGGTACTCATCGAACAGAAGTCGGGCAAAGGCGGTTGGCCGCAACCCGATCCCAACACCCCTGTTCACCAGGAGAAACACTATGTGCAAATGTTGCTCTACATGGCTCTACTGCGTTACAACTACCGTGAGCAATACGACCGCAACGACCACCATCTCAGTGCCTTTCTCCTCTATTCGCGCTACCCTAACAGTTTGTTGGGAATGAGCTTTGCGCCTCAGCTTCTCTTTGAGGCTCTGAAAATCAGAAACGGTATAGCGTGCAACGAACTGCACTTTGCTGAAGGCGGATTTGAGTTGCTCGACACGCTAACGCCCGAACGGCTCAACGAACGCAAGGCACACGGCACGCTCTGGGAGCGTTACCAGCGCCCACAGATTCAAGCCCTACTTCGCCCTATCCACAACGCCTCGCCGCTGGAGCGGATGTACTATTTCCGCTTCCTCACCTTCATCGCAAACGAGCACGTGCTCTCGAAGTTTGGCAACCGCACAAAAGAGAACTCCGGATTTGCCTCAGCCTGGCACGCCTCGCTCAACGAGAAGCGCCAAGCGGGCAACATCTACGATCGTCTCCAACTGCTCTCCCCTTCCGTCAACGATTCTCCGCGTCCCGTCACACGCCTTGTACTGGGTTTTAGCGAACAGGCCGATAATGATATGTCGAACTTCCGCTTAAACGATGTCGTAGTGTTCTATCCTTACACGCCGGGACAGGAACCCGACCTGCGCCGCACTATGGTATTCCGCTGTTCCATTGAGAAAGTGACAGCCAACCGCATTACGCTCGTTTTGCGCGCCCCACAAACGGATGCTAACGTCTTTCTCCGCGATGCCGACAAGCATTGGGCCATTGAGCACGACTTCATAGAATCGTCCTATAGTTCTCTCTATCGCGGAATGCACGCCTTCCTTTCTGCGCCACAAGAGCGACGCGACCTGCTCCTCTTGCAGCGCGACCCCGCCGTCGACTCCTCGCTGCAACTCTGCGGCGACTATGGAAAATTCAATGAATTGGCTTTGCGCGTGAAGCAGGCACAGGATTTTTTCCTCATTATTGGCCCGCCAGGAACGGGCAAGACTTCTTTCGGACTCATGACAACGCTCCACGAAGCATTGCTCACGCCTGATGCTTCCATATTGCTCTTGTCGTACACGAACCGCGCG
>NZ_CAUTBW010000042.1:0-21215 GCF_963536905.1 uncultured Alloprevotella sp.
CAAACCTATAACCTTCTGATCCGTAGTCAGATGCTCTATTCAGTTGAGCTAGCGAGCCGAAAGTAGTGATTCGCATAGGATTCAAACCTATAACCTTCTGATCCGTAGTCAGATGCTCTATTCAGTTGAGCTAGCGAACCGTTTTCTTTTCGTTTGCGAGTGCAAAAGTATAAACATTTTTCTTATTAGCAAAGCCATTGCACTTTTTTTTGAAAAAAACGTAATAAAAATCCCCTCAAACATGGGCTTGAGGGGAAAATGATAAATAGAGTTGCTAATTTTAGCAAAGCTTACGAGAACCATCACCAATAACTACATCGATGACTACAGGCTCTTTGCCAAATTTTTCCTTGTAAGCATTCTTAGCTGTTGTAATGAAGTTGTCGTAGAGTTCTTCACGAACAAGGTTGATGGTGCAACCACCAAAACCACCGCCCATAACGCGAGATCCTGTTACACCACAAGATTTAGCAACTTCATTTAAGAAGTCAAGCTCAGGGCAAGAAACTTCGTATTCTTTGCTCAAGCCATGGTGTGTGTCGTACATCTTACGACCTACTTCTTCGTAATCGCCTTCTTCGAGAGCAACACTTACTTCCATGACGCGATATTTCTCACCGATAACATATTTAGCGCGAAGTGCATCTTCAGCACTCACTTCACCGCGAACTTGTTCGAGCATGTCGTAATCTGCATCACGGAGAGTTTCTACATTGGGGTGGTACTTCTTAATTGCAGCTACAACATTTTCGCAGCTCTTGCGACGATCGTTGTAGGCGCTAGATGCCAACTCATGTTTTACAAGAGAGTTGAGCAGAACGAGTTTGTAGCCCTTCGGATCAAATGGGAAGTACTTGTACTGGAGTGAGCGGCAGTCAAGGCGCATGATGTGACCTGCCTTACCAAATACTGAAGCAAACTGATCCATAATGCCGCAGTTGCAGCCAATGTAGTTATGCTCTGTTGCCTGACCTGCAAGTGCGAGTTGGAATTTCTCAATTTTGTTGTCGCCAAACAAATCGTTCAAGGCGAAAGCAAAGCAACTCTCAAGGGCAGCAGAGGAGGACATACCTGCACCGAGAGGCACATCACCGGCAAAGGCGGTATTGAAACCTTCTACAGGAACTCCGAGTTTCATCATCTCACGGCAGATTCCGAAAATGAAGCGGAAATGAGTTGCTGTTGGACCTTTTTCATCGTCGAGAGAGAATTCAGCATAATCTTTCAAGTCAATAGAATAAGCGCGGACTTTGCGTGTTCCGTTAGGTTTGATTTCAGCAATGATACCTTGTTTTACGGCACCAGGGAATACGAATCCGCCGTTATAGTCGGTGTGTTCACCAATGATATTGATACGACCGGGAGAAGCATATACAGAACCCGGAGTGCCATCGAAGTGCTTCAAGAAACGACTTCTTACATCTTCAACTGTTAAGTGCATGGTTGTAATTGTTTTATAGGTTTAGGATTGCGCCTGCAGCGTGTTTAGGGTGTGGCGCAATCTGTGTTTAGGTGATATGAAATGTAATTATTTTGCTTGTTTTGAAACTCGGCTACCTATCAATGCGTAGAAGAGGATATAAGCTGCACAGAACACAACTACCCAGTAGCTCTGGATGTAGCCTACAGCGTCAGCAACAGTAGCTTGGATGAACATCATCACTGCGCAACCAAAAACCATTGTCATGAAGATACCTGAAGCAATGGCTGTGTACTTGCCGAGGCCTTCAACAGCCATGTTGAAGATGCCACCCCACATAACTGAGGTGCAGAGACCTACGAGTAGGAATGCGAAAACCCCCATGGGGATGTCTTGCCATACCACTGTGAGTGTGCCCCAGTCAACACCTGGGAAGCTTACTGGAGTTTGCGGTGCAAACATACCGAAGAGTACGAGGACAAGAGTGGCTATAGAAACGGTTGTAATCATAGCACGGCTGCTGACTTTGCCACCAATGGATGCACCAACAAAACGACCGATAAGCATCATGAACCAATACACTGCTACAATCATACCTACTGTTGCTGCAGGAATGCCTTTCTCATTAGTGAGATACTGCTGTACAAAGTTAGGTACGCCAACTTCAATACCCATGTAGAGAAAGATAGCCAAAGCACCGAGGGCGAAATGACGATAGCTCAATGCGCCTTTTACTAATCCTACTTCAACAGGAGCTTGTTCGGGTTCTTCAATTTTTGTAAACGAGATAACAATAAATGCCACGACAAAGATTCCGAGGGCAATCAAAAGAGCTGGGGTCGCATGAGATATCTTTGCCTTTGCGGCATCGCCAATGAGTGCCCCCATGAGGATGTAACAAGCAACGGCAGCAGCGCTATTAAATACGCCACCAATTTGGATGAGTTGGTTGCCTGAGTTACCGCCGCCACCAAGGAGGTTCAACATGGGGTTTACAACGCAATTGAGGATACACATACAGAAACCTGCAATGAATGCACCAACAAGGTATACGCCAAATACGAGGCCAAGATTCTCCTCAACGTTAAGTTGACCGCTGAACCACTGAATTAAGATACCAACGATACCTACTGCAAGACCGATGAGCGCCGTTTTCTTGTAACCGAATTTAGCGATGAGCATACCAGAGGGAATTCCCATAACTAAATAAGCAACAAAGTTGCCATAGTTACCAATCTGGGCAAGTACATTAGAAATCGTACCTTGATGCTTAATGATAGTTGCCATCGGTGTGCAAAGGTTAGTCACGAATGCAATCATGGCAAACAAGGCAATCATAACGAATATGGCGCCCCATTGTTTCTTTTGTTGATTCATAAAGTTTGTAGTTTGTTTTTGTTATTGTTAGAATTAAATTGTTCCGAACTTATAGATCGTTTTCTGTGTGTAGACTTGCCCTGGTTTCAAGACAACGCTGGGGAAATAGGGATGATTTGGACTATCGGGGAAGTGTTGTGCTTCAAAGCAGAGTGCGCTGCGTCGGCCAAACGTAGCTCCATGTTGTCCCTTGTAGCCATCTGCCCAGTTGTCACTATAGAATTGTACACCTGGTTCGGTGGTATATACTTCCATGGTTCTTCCGCTCTTAGGCTCTGTTATTTTTGCTGCAAACGAGAGTTCACCTGGTTCGCGTTTATTGAGCACATAGCAGTGATCGTAACCTGCACCATTCTTTATCTGTTCATGATCTGCATCAATTCGTTCGCCAACAGCGTGTGGGGCTCTAAAGTCGAAAGGTGTGCCTTCAACCTTGAGAATTTCGCCTGTAGGAATAGAAGTGTCATCGATAGGTAGATAGAAATCTGCATTTATTTGGCAGATAATATCCATTGCAGATGGGGTGGGGTTGGCTATACCCGCAAGAGAGAAAAAGCCATGGCTCGTCATATTGACGATAGTTTTCTTATTGGTAGTGCCCTTATAGTCGATGAGCAACTCGTTGTCATTGTTCAGTGTGTACATCACTGTCATAGAGAGCTCTCCGGGGAATCCTTCTTGATAGTAGGCAGATACATAGCGAAGCACTAATGTGTGGTTGTTGATTTGTTCTGCATCCCAGACGCGGGCATGAAAACCAGTGGGACCTCCGTGGAGGTGATTAGGACCATTATTAATCGCTAACTGGTATTCTTTGTTGTTGAGTGTGAAGCGACCTTTTGCAATGCGATTGCCATAGCGTCCTACCAGTGTTGAAAGGAAGGGTTCGGGTGAGGAAACACAATCGTCAATGTTGTCGTGACCTTGTATTACATTTGCAAAATTTCCATTCTTGTCAGGCACCATGATGGCTACTAAAGATCCTCCATAGTTTGTAATGGCTACTTCCATTCCATTTTCATTGCGAAGGAAGAAGAGGTCTACATCTTTACCTTGAACTTTCTTTTGGAAGTCCTCTCTACGGAGTCCAGATAGACTTGCTTTGTTTTCCATATCGTTATATGTTTAGAGTTTCTTTTTCTTTTGTTATTATGTATATGTTTGAGTATTCTTTGCTAAATGCAGATATCATTTACACGCAAATTTGCAAATAACATTTGATTTGTGCAAATAAAAATACTCATAAAACTTGGCCGTTTTGCAAAATATAGAAAAATATTAAAAATAGCCATCGTAGTCCTATGTTTCAAGCCTCCTCTGTGTGTCTTTGTAATATGAATTCTCTTTGCTGTTATGGTATATGTTATCTCTTGTGTCATATATCCTTATTGCGTTCTGAAATACAATACGGATATATATCAGTTGGCTTATTGCGTCAGTTGACAGAATAAAGATATTTATGGATAAATGGCAAATGAGCTATAGTTTGTTCAGTTGACAGCAAGATAGGTGTGATATCTATAAAAGAAGGAGTTTGCTGCATAGGTGAAAAATGGACTATTTTCTGCATTTTAGTAGACTTACAAGAAAAAGAAAAAACGCATCTAAATGTTATTAGATGCGCTTTGGGGGGGAAAGAGTGTATGTTGTTTTTTTATTGCATACTGCCACCGACTATGTCGAGCAGTTCTGCTGTGATGGCATATTGACGTGACTTATTGTATTGCAATGTGAGTTCTCGAAGAAGTTCGTCTGCATTGTCTGTTGCAACTTGCATAGCTATAACGCGGGCTGCATGCTCTGAGGCGAGACTATCCAAAAGAGCTGTGTATAACTTCAGATGGAGAGCCTTAGGGATTAACTCTGAAATAAGTGTCTCTTGAGATGGTTCGACAATGTAGTCTAAATGAGTACCAGAGACTTCTTCAGTGTTGGCTTCAAGCTTTACAGGGAGGAATGTTTCTTGTGTAAGAATTTGCTTACCAACACTGTGGAAGTGATGGTAAATCATCTCAACGTGATCAATTTCCTCTGCTGCAAATTTTTGCATGAGATCTGCTGCTACTTCGGCTGCTGGCACATAAGCGGGATGCTCCACGATAGAGTCGTAGTCAGTAACTTTGAATCCTAGTTTGCGAGCAGCATCTGCTCCTTTTTTTCCAAAAGGATAGATGGCAGCAATCTCTACGTCCTTATTACGATATTCTTCAACAATACGTGTCAGTTCTTTGATGACATTGCCATTGAATGCTCCACAAAGGCTTGTATTGGAGCTATAGACAACAATAGCTACACGTTTCACTTCGCGCTCAGCGGAGAAGGGTGAGTTGATTTCGCCTTCCATCGAACTGACGAAAGTAGCCATAATCCGATTCAGCAGCGATTCATATGGACGCATACTCTCAATGGCTTTTTGAGCACCATGTAGTTTGGCACTTGCTACCATCTTCATTGCGCTCGTAATCTTTCGCGTTGAATTGACGGATGATATTCGATTTTTTACTTCCTTTAGCGAAGGCATAGGCTATAATTATTTATATTGTGCAGCAATATCAGCAGCAACTTTTTCAATCGTTGCAGTTACACCTTCAGTCAAGTTTCCTGCAGCAAGTGGTTCAAGAACGGTCTCTTTATAATTGCTGCGCATAATTTGAAGGAAGTTGTCTTGGAATTCCTGCACGTTCTCCACAGGTACGTTCTTCAGCAAGCCTTGTGTACCGCAGTAAAGGATAGCTACTTGCTCTTCTACAGCCATAGGGCTATATTGTTTTTGAATCAGCAATTCGTTGTTCTTACGTCCGCGATCAATAGTCATTGCCGTTACAGCGTCCATATCGCTAGAAAATTTAGCGAAGCTTTCCAGTTCTCTGTACTGAGCTTGGTCTATCTTCAACGTACCAGCCACTTTCTTCATACTCTTGATTTGAGCTGATCCACCTACACGGCTCACAGAGATACCTACATCAATAGCAGGACGCTGTCCACGGTTGAAAAGGTTCGTATCTAGATAGATCTGACCATCTGTAATAGAGATAACATTGGTGGGAATGTAAGCAGAAACGTCGCCGGCTTGTGTTTCAATGATAGGTAACGCTGTGAGTGAACCACCACCTTTAACGTGACTTTTCATCGAAGCAGGAAGGTCGTTCATTTGCTGTGCGACTTCATTCTGGGCATTGATTTTTGCTGCGCGCTCAAGTAGGCGTGAATGGAGATAGAAGACATCACCTGGATAGGCTTCACGCCCAGAAGGGCGGCGAAGAATCAACGAAACCTCACGATAGGCAACAGCTTGCTTTGAAAGGTCATCATAAACAACCAAAGCGTGCAGACCGCGATCGCGGAAGTATTCTCCAATGGCTGCACCTGCAAAGGGGGCAAAATACTGAAGTGCTGCAGGCTCGCTGGCAGTAGCACTAACTACAATGGTGTAGGGCATAGCGCCGAACTTCTTCAGCGTATTTACGGTTGAAGCTACGGTAGAGGCTTTCTGACCAATGGCTACATAGATACAATAAACAGGGTCGCCATTTTCATAGTTCTCCTTCTGATTGATAATTGTATCTATGGCGATGGCTGTTTTTCCTGTTTGGCGGTCACCGATAATAAGCTCGCGTTGTCCACGTCCAATTGGAATCATGGAGTCGACAGCTTTAAGACCTGTTTGGAGTGCTTGATTGACAGGTTGGCGATAGATAACGCCTGGAGCCTTGCGGTCCAGAGGCATTAGAAACTTTTCGCCACCAATTTCGCTACCGCCATCTAGCGGTTGTCCAAGAGGATTGATAACACGTCCCAGCATATCGTTGCTTACTTCGATAGAGGCTACACGTCCTGTACGCTTTACGCTCTGTCCTTCCTTGATGCCTTCAGAGGGACCAAGAAGCACTGCGCCGACGTTATCCTCTTCGAGGTTCATAGCCACGGCCATAACACCATTCTCGAATTCAATCAACTCATTCTCGGTAACGTTGGTAAGTCCGTAGATACGGGCAACACCATCACCAATGGTAAGGACTGTGCCGACCTCTTCAAACTGTATATTTGTATTGACAGCCTGTAGTTGTTGCAGTAGGACGTCAGATACTTCGCTGGGTTTGATATTATTTGGCATGATAGATAATTACTGTATTAACTTAAACTGCGCCGGAGTTGCAGCAACTGTGTGCGTAGACTGGCGTCTAGACGATATGTATCATATTGTAGAATGAAGCCGCCTTCAATTTTTGGATCTACATTGACTGTAAATTCCACATTACTTTTCGTTCGTGTTTCTACCATTTGTCTTAGTTTTTGACTAGTAGATGCACTCACGCTGACGGGAACTGTCAGGATGCCGCGAATGATACCTTTGCTCTTTAAATACAGAGAACAGAAAGTTAGAGCGATGAAATGAATCATCGAAGCCCTGTGGTTGCGGACGATGAGGTCTACGAAGCGGTTTGTAGAATAGCTGACTTCAGAAATACCACAAGCTGCGCATATAAGAAGTTCTGATTTTTTTGCATTGTCTAATACGGGGTTGGTGAGAGTCTGCAAAAGTTCAGGGACTTTTTGAAATGCTGCCGCTAGTGTGGTCATTTCCTGATACACACGGTCTTCTTCTTTATTGTCGGTTGCAAATCGCAGGAGCGTCTTTGCATAGCGTGTTGAAATAATTCCAATGTCCATAATTCAAAGCGTTAAGTATGCTTGATTACTTCACATCGTTCAGCATGCGTTGGATGTACTGCTCCTGCTCGTCGTTGCTTTGTAGCTGACGACGAATCACTTTCTCGGCGATTTGCACGGACAGATCTGCAACTTGCGAGCGAATATCAGCAAGAGCGTTTTCTTTCTCTGCTGCAATTTGCTTTTTAGCATCTTCAAGAAGCTGTTGGCCTTCGGTTTGTGCCTTGCCTTTAGCTTCATTGATGATGTTGTCGCGAGTTGCCATAGCCTCCTTGATGATTTGCGCTTGCTTTTCGTGCGCCTCATGCAGGATCTGTTCGCTCTCGACTTTTATATTGGCCAGTTTTTCATTGGCTTCGCGTGCATTCTTCAGAGATTCATCAATGAAGTTCTTGCGATCTTCTACAGCTTTGACAATGGTTGGAAATCCAAACTTAGCCAAGAGTCCAAAGACCACTAAGAAAGCAAGCAGCATCCAGAACATTAGACCGAAGTCGGGAGTCAGTATGGATGGCATATTCTGCATAATAAATTCGCCGTGTATTTGTGATTTACAAGAAGAAAATCAATACGCAAACAACCACTGCAAAGAGGGCAACACCCTCTATCAAACCTGCTACAACAATCATGTTTGAACGGATGTCGTTAGTAGCTTCTGGTTGGCGAGCAATAGCTTCCATGGCATTACCACCAATTTTACCGATACCGATACCTGCACCAATGGTTGAGAGACCTGCACCGATAGCGGCGCCAAACTTTGCAATACCTGCTGCAGCTACAGCTGCCTGTAAGAGAGTTAACATAGTTGTAATTTTTTGATTATTGTTTTATTGGATTATTTTTTATGATGTTCAGGGTGAGCTAAACCTATGAAAACGGAGCTCAGCATCGTGAAGATGTAGGCTTGGATAAAAGCCACTAATAGTTCAAGACAGTTCATGAAGAGAATTAGCACAAGGCTAAATGCTGAGAGCGAGGTTCCTACCCATGCGTTTACTTGGTATGTCACAAAGATAACGCATGTGATGGACAAGATGATGGCGTGTCCTGCTAGCATATTAGCAAAGAGTCGAATCATCAAGGAGAAGGGCTTTGTGAAGATTCCTGATAGCTCAATGACGGGCATCAGAGGCACTGGACACTTCATCCACACGGGCACTTCTGGCCAGACGATTTCTTTCCAGTACTCTCTATTACCTGAGAAGTTGGTAATTAGGAATGTAAGGAATGCTAGCACGAAGGTAATGGTTATATTACCCGTGACATTGGCACCACCTGGGAAAATAGGTAGCAATCCCATGAGATTTGTTACAAGGATAAAGAAGAAAACCGTAAGCAAATAAGGTGCAAAGGGCCTATAATTCTTTTCTCCGATACTGGCTTTGATAACATCGTTGTTTATACTCATAACCAGCACTTCTATTACGCTCACAAAGCCATCGGGAGCTCCTTGTCGCAAATCATGTTTTTTGTACCAGCGAGCACAAGGAATAAAGACGAGTAGTAAGATAAAGACATTTATCCATATTTGTACTACGTTCTTTGTAATAGAGAAATCCCATGGGCGATCATTAAAACCTTTTTCAAAGATTTTGCCTTGGCGTTCATGGTCGATGTAGAATCCGTTATAAGTCGCGCCATGTTCCAATTTTTCAGAAGAGAATACTTCCCAGTTGCCTTCATGATGCTTCACGATAACGAGTAGAGGGAATGAGATGTGCTGCCCTTCCCAGGTTGTTATATGCCAGTCGTAGGTGTCGCTCAAATGTCCCAATACTGCTTCTTTAATGTCGATGGGTTTATCTTTATCCACGGCACAAGAAGTCATACTAAAGGTCAGTATAAGCATTCCCACGAGGAGTCCTATGATTCGTAAATGTTTCATTTCTTATCAGTCTTTTTTCTATGATATTCCACCATCACGAAGTAGGCAGAAGTATAGATGAGCGTCACAAAGAAGAACACGATGACATTGACAGCAAAGAGGAGTACGTTTTGGCAGCCGAGTAGTCCATAGATAATGATAATCATCGCTATCACCAATAGTCGTACGACTTTCATGAGTAGGTAGTATCCTGTGATGGCTTTACTGTTTGTTTTGTGTAGCCATGCTCCTGCAGATATTTCCAAAGCTGTCAGGACAAAGAACATAATGCTGACGAGCGTAATGGGAGCAAGTTGTTGCTGTGCCTGCGGTCCTTTCAAATGTACCTCTAAGAAGAAAAGTATTGGGCCTAAGAAACAGAGTATGAACCCATAAAGGCCTATTACTTTAAGGAAGTGCATAAGAGTTGACTTGTGAGTTCTTACTATGTTATTTATTGCTATTGACTTCTACGCAGATGGATACCTCGTTATGGGTCACCTCGATGAAACCTCCTTTCACATGGAGCTGGAAAGGTGTTGCACCGCTTACGCTTACCACACCCTCCGTAAGATTGGAGATGATGGGAGCGTGGTTGTCCAGTACCTCGAAGGCTCCCATCCCTCCAGGTACGACGATGCTTTGGGCTTCGTCTTTGTAGAGAGTTTGTTCAGGAGAAACAATAGTTACACGCATGACTATACTATTTAAGCGTTAGCTTTTTCGAGAATCTTCGTACCCTTTTCGATGGCGTCATCGATGGTACCGACATTGAGGAATGCCTGTTCGGGGAGATAGTCCACTTCGCCATCAATAATCATATTAAAACCGCGGATAACTTCTTCGATAGGAACCATTACGCCTGGTACACCAGTAAACTTCTCTGCTACTGTGAATGGTTGGCTCAAGAAGCGTTGAACACGACGTGCGCGATTCACCGTCAGCTTGTCTTCGTCTGAAAGTTCATCCATACCGAGAATAGCAATGATATCTTGCAATTCGCTGTATTTCTGCAATATATGTTTTACCCGGTCTGCACACTCATAGTGTTCTTTACCGACGATGTTGGGATCAAGAATACGGCTGGTTGATGCCAGAGGATCAACAGCCGGGTAGATACCCAGCTCTGTAATTTTACGACTCAATACGGTGGTTGCATCCAAGTGGGTAAATGTTGTTGCTGGTGCGGGGTCGGTCAAGTCGTCCGCAGGAACGTAGACGGCCTGGATAGAGGTGATAGAACCATTTTTTGTGGAGGTGATACGCTCTTGCATGGCACCCATTTCGCTTGCCAATGTAGGTTGATAACCAACGGCAGAGGGCATACGGCCTAGCAAGGCACTTACCTCGGAGCCTGCCTGGGTAAAACGGAAGATGTTATCAATAAAGAAGAGAATATCAGTTTGCTTACCTTCTGCTGCACCGCTATCACGAAAGCTTTCTGCGATTGAGAGTCCTGAGAGAGCTACAGAGGAACGCGCACCAGGAGGTTCGTTCATCTGACCATAAACGAGCGTTGCTTGGCTCTTTGCCACTTCGTTGTAGTCCACTTTTGAGAGATCCCACTCGCCGTGTTCCATGGCATCTGTAAATTCTTTACCATATTTGATAACGCCCGACTCGATCATTTCTCTAAGCAAGTCGTTACCCTCACGAGTACGTTCACCAACACCGGCAAAGACTGAGAAACCGTCGTGGCCTTTGGCAATGTTGTTGATAAGTTCCATGATAAGCACAGTCTTACCTACACCGGCACCACCAAATAGACCCGTCTTTCCACCTTTTGAGTAAGGTTCTAACAAGTCAATAACTTTGATACCCGTATAGAGGATTTCGGAGCTCGTTTTGAGTTCGTCAAACTTAGGTGCTTGGCGGTGAATGGGATAGGCGGTGCCTTCTTTCGTTACCTCACGCAGACCGTCAATGCTTTCGCCCGTCACGTTCATCATGCGCCCTTTGATCTGTGGACCAGTAGGCATTGTGATTGGGCTTCCTTGTGGGCGAACTTCCATGCCGCGGTGCAAGCCGTCGGTATTGTCCATGGCTACGGTACGAACGGTGTCTTCACCGATGTGCTGTTGTACTTCAAGCACGATTGTGCGGCCGTCATCATGCGTCACTTCTAGGGCTTCATGGATCTTCGGCAACACTTCGGCTGCTGGACGACCTTTGGTGTCGAAGAATACATCCACAACGGCTCCGATAATCTGAGAGATACGTCCGTTTATTAGGGTATTGTTCATTATTTTATTTTATTAGATTTTTTTGTACTGCAAAAATACATAAAATTCTTAACAGATGAAATTTTCTTTCAGCCTTTTATTCTTATATGCTTAATTCGTCAAGCACTTTTATCAGGTTGCGATCGATAGGTTTTTTCTTTCCCACAGCGTCAACAAAGGGAACGTAAACTAACTCATTGTTGCGTACACCTACCATCACATTGCGTTGGCCTTGTTTTATAGCTTGGATGGCGCCTACGCCTGTCAGACTCGCCAAAATTCGGTCATGAGCAGATGGACTACCGCCGCGCTGGAGGTGTCCTAAAATACTTACGCGTACATCAAATTCTGGATATTCTTTATTTACACGTTCAGCATAATACATGGCTCCACACTTTGGGCTCTCACTTACAATGACAATGCAGCTTTTCTTGCTTTTCCGAATACCGCGTTTCATAAATTCGATGAGCTGATCAGAGTCGGTGGAATCTTCGGGTATAATAGCTGCTTCTGCACCTGCGGCAATTGCACTGTATTGTGCCAAGAAACCAGCATCGCGCCCCATCACTTCCACAAAGAAAATACGCTCATGACTGGTGGCCGTATCGCGAATTTTGTCTACACATTCTTTGATGGTGTTTAGCGTGGTGTCGTAGCCGATAGTGGAATCTGTACCCCAGAGGTCATTGTCGATAGTTCCGGGGAGTCCAATACAGGGGAAATCGTATTCATCAGCCAATAACATAGCACCTGTTAATGAGCCATTACCTCCAATCACTACTAGGGCATCTATACCTTCCTTCACAAGAGTGTCATAGGCTTTCTTGCGCCCTTCTGCAGTAGTAAATTCTTTGCTGCGAGCGGTGCGGAGGATTGTGCCACCGCGCTGTATGATGCTACTCACGTTCTCTGTTGTAAAAAGCTGTATATCGTCGTTGATAAGCCCTTCATAGCCGCGGTATATGCCTTTTATTTTATAGCCATTGCTGATGCCACTGCGCGTCACTGCGCGTATGGCAGCGTTCATACCGGGAGCATCGCCACCCGAGGTTAGAATACCAATACAACGTATTTTCCCCATTTTTTATTTGTTTTTTGTTAAGTTAAAAGATATGTGTTGTTATAACAAACACTGCGCCGCCTGCTGCTGCACCCATGAGTACCTTTACAAAGATATGTCTGACGTACCATGTTATGCTTACATTTTCCATTTTCCGAAGAGCATAGCCAGCTGTAGTACCAATAAAAAGGAAAGTGCCCCCCATCGCTGTAGTGTAGCTGAGCCACGGCCAGAAGTTACCATCAGGCTGGAAGGGGGCTGCGGTGTTGGAGGCGAAGAAACCTACATTGAGAAGGAGCATTGCCACATTGTTAAAGACAATAGAAGCCGCACCTGCCATTATTCCCACAAGGTAGTAGTTGTTGCCGTGCTGTGTGATCCAAGCGACGATTCTTGGCAGAAGACCACTCTCACACACAGCGCCTACGCTCAGCGTCAACCCCACAAAGAGAAGTATGTTTTGCAGCGTCTGGTATTGTAGTGCGATAGGGCTGCGTTTACCTGCCATCAAACCGCTAGAGAGGAGTTTGCGATTGCAGAGCTCGTTAACTATCCACAATATGCCCAATACGCACAAAGCGCCGCTAAATGAGGGCAAGTGGGTTATGCGGTGATAGGTAGGAATAAACCACAGACCGCCGATACCCACAAAGAGCATCAGTGCGCGTTGCCAGAGGTTAAGAGTAGAGTCGTCACCACGGTAGGGAGGAATGGAACGTACCAGACGGACATGAGCTGGAAGAGACTGTTGAACAAGCAACGTTGTCACTCCCACGGCCACCATGCAGGGGAGCATCATCATCATGCTGTAATGAGTAGGTGTGATAAGTCCATGATTCCATAGTGTTAGGCTCGACACATCGCCGATTGCGGTGAATGCTCCACCGCAATTAGCCGCCACCACGATAACACTACCAAAGCGCAGTCGGCTACGTTCGTCGGCTACTATGCTGTGCATCACGGCAAGCATGAGGCATGTCACGGTGAGATTATCGAGGTTAGCGGAAAGAACAAAGGTAAGACCGACCACAGTCCACAAAAAACGACGTGGTGAGCGTGTACGTAGCCATACATGAAGGAAGTCGAAGCAGCCGTTATTGTCGAGCACTTCTGTAATGCTTAGTGTGGCTAGCAAGAAGAGTATGACTGAGGCGGCATCGAGAAAATATTTAAAGAAGACATGTTCAGCTATAAAATCTTTCACTAAGCTGCTATTGAGTGACGCACCGTGGAAAAAAGTGGAAAACTCCGCTTCGTGCTGAGAGAGTACAAAATCGGCACCATAGCAGATGTACAGCACCCAACACACTACACCAATAAATATAGCCACAGCGGCTTTGTTAATGTGATGGAAAATTTCAGTGGCCATTGCTAGTAGTCCAAAGAGAAAAAGAGTAAGGATTCCGATTCCCATACAAGATTGTTCTTTCCAAATTTCTGCAAATATAATAATTCTTTTGTACTTATCATGTTTCTTCTTTTCCCTTATGTGAGAAATTCCTAGGTTTATTTTTATTATAACACTGATAGAAACGAGATCAATATGAGAGTTTATATTTATGTGTTGGTGAATAAGTGTTTGATAATTAGTGTCTATCTCTGGAAGATGTAGGTATTATCCTTAAGTTTGTTGGATTTGGAACTGCAAGCGTAGACGAATGAAGAGGTATATGAGTTGCAGTAGAGGCTATGCGATATCTCTCACGGGGCCGCCCTTCTGGCACCACACGTGGGTATTCCTGCTGAAGGCATTACTATTGTGTTTGGGAAAGCAATTGGGGTTACTAACCTACGCGGTGTTACGATGTACTCGGTAATCCCTCTTTAGTTACAACGTTCGGTCTGAAAGATGGTGGTATGCAACTGATGAGAATGTAATTTCGTACAATTCTTCTGATTTACTGTTTTTTCTCATTGTCTCTAGTGGTTGAGGAGGAGATGAGTAGTGTTATTTTCAGAAAGTGTTGATGGAGCAACGTACTTCATAATACTGTGTGATATATGTAGATAAAACACTGCCTATCAATGGCTGTATGCGAAGGCATTTGAGCTATGATAGGCAGTAGAAATCAGTAGTTTAATAAGGAAATGCTTAGAAAGCAAAGTGGATGAGGTCGTTGAAGATAGCATACGCCATCAGCAGTAGGAGAAAGCTCATGCCTATCTTCTCTGCCATTTCCATGAATTTCTCACTGGGTTTTCTTCGTGTGACAACTTCTGCCACGAGAAAGAGCGCATGTCCACCGTCAAGGGCCGGTATGGGGAGAACGTTCATAAAGGCTAGCATGAGCGATATAAACGCTGTAAGCTCCCAGAAACGTTGCCAATCCCACGTGGTTGGGAAGAGTGAACCGATGGCACCAAACGAACCGATAGATTTAGCCCCGTCTTTTGTGAAGAGGTATTTCAAGTCATCGATGTAGCCTTTAAATACACCAATTCCGTGCTTTATGCCTGCAGGGAAAGCTGCTAAGAAGTTATAGTTGATGTGTGTTTTCTCGTATTTCTCGCGAGGAGCAGTCCAAGTGGCTCCGAGAGAGAGTTGTGCATCGAGTTGAGCCTCGAGCGTGTCGATACTGCCGTCTTTGTGTGCCACTGCTAGTGTAACTGTGCGTATGGCAAGACTGTCCTTAGGGCTGCATCCTGGAGCATGGGAGAAGACGCGTTGTAGCATCGTTCTGTGATCCATATCGTTTGCTTTCTTGTTGAGCTTTTCAGCAAGCAGAGTTTTCTCTAATGTGAATTCGTTCCAGGTGGAGATACTCTTTCCATTGAAGCCTACCACTTTGTCGCCAGCTTGTATGCCTGCTTTAGCCGCTGCACTACCTGCCACTACGCTATCGATGACACTGGGCATCAGTTCGAGCATAAAGGGTGGTTTGTGTTTCATCATGTCGAGCATATTCATCTTTCCTGGTAACGTGAGTGTGACCTCTTTGCCGTTGCGCAGAACGGTGCATGAGGTGGCTTCGCTGATGGCACGGTAAACGTTGCCAATGCTTTGTGTGTTGTCGAAACGTGTGAAAGTCACTTCATTGGTGCGAAGGGGGATGTCACCGTCTCTAAAGCCATATTGCTGAGCTGTCTCGTTGAATTTGAAGCCGTCCTTTACGTTCTCTATGGGCACGTAGGTATCGCCCCATACGAAGAGAATCATGGCGTAGATGAAGAGCGCAACAATGAAGTTGACGATAACGCCAGCTAGCATCACAATGAGTCGTTGCCAAGCTGGCTTTGCGCGAAACTCCCAGGGTTGAGCAGGTTGCTTCATCTGTTCTGTGTCCATCGATTCGTCGATCATGCCTGAGATTTTTACATATCCTCCTAGTGGCAACCAGCCGAGCACGTATCTGGTGTCGCTCTTCTTGGGTTTGAAGCTGAAGAGATTGAACCAAGGGTCGAAGAAGAGAGCAAATTTCTCGACACGAATCTTGAAGAGTTTAGCTGCTAAGAAGTGGCCTCCTTCGTGCAGAAATACGAGAATAGAGAGGCACAAGATGAGCTGGAGGGCTCTGATGAGAAATACTTCCATGAAAAAAGGTGGGTTTAGTGTCTTGTTTATGAGTGCTTATCCTCTAAAGGGCAGCACTTGCTTGTTTTTGTTTGTGTCTATGTGTGATTATTCTTGGATGAGCTGCTGTGTGTAACGACGTGTTTCACTATCGGTTGTGAAATAGTCTTCTAGTGAGGGCGTGGCAATAAAGGGGACTTCCTCCATGGCTTGAGCAATGATGCGTGGGATGTTCATAAAGCCTATTTTGGCCTCTCTGAAGGCGATATTTACTACCTCGTTGGCTGCATTCATTATACAGGGTATATTACCACCACGCTGGCAGGCATCATAGGCTAATTGGATGCAGGGGAACATCTCTTTATTGGCCTTCTCAAAATGGAGTGTCTGTATCTCGAAGAGATTAAGACGTCCACTGTTGAGCGGTAGGCGTTGAGGGAAGGAGAAGGCGTACTGGATGGGAAGACGCATGTCTGGGAGCCCTAACTGGGCGATGATAGAGCCGTCCTCAAACTGCACAGCTGAGTGGATGATACTCTCTGGCTGGACCACGATTTCTATATCTGCAGGCTTTACATTATAAAGCCATTTGGCTTCTATCATCTCAAAGCCTTTGTTCATCATTGTGGCAGAGTCTATAGTTATCTTAGCTCCCATCTCCCAGTTGGGATGACGAAGAGCTTGCGTTGCTGTCACTGTCTGTAGTTCTTCAAGGTTGAGCTTGCGGAAGGGGCCTCCACTGGCCGTGAGTAGGATCTTCTCTATCTTATTGTTTCCTTCTCCTGCGAGAGCTTGGAAGATGGCCGAATGTTCGCTATCAACGGGGAGAATAGGCGCCTGGTTTTCGAATGCAAGGCGTGTGATGATATCTCCTGCCACTACTAGGGTCTCCTTGTTGGCTAACGCTATGGTCTTGTGGGCCTGAATGGCGTGGACAGTAGGGCGAAGTCCTGCAAAGCCTACCATTGCCGTTAGAACAATATCTATGTTCTCGTTCTCTACCACTTCGCAGAGGGCTTGCTCACCGCTATACACCTTGATGTCGGTATCGGCCAACGCTTCCTTGACCTGATTGTACTTGTCGGTATCGGCAATGACAACTGTATCGGGAGAGAACTCGCGTGCTTGCTGTATGAGTAGGTCAGCATTGCTGCCTGCTGTGAGCGTATGTGCTTCGAAGAGATCTTTGTGTTGTCGAATGACATCTAAGGCCTGTGTTCCGATGCTTCCCGTAGAGCCGAGAATGGCTATCTTCTTCATATAATGTGTTTGTAATAAGTCGTGTAGATTAAATGAGGTCTAGTATGCCTTCTGGTAAATTGAGCTCAAGAACTTTCTTTTGTAAGTCGTAGTGGAGCAGAAAATCGTCGTGGTAAGGGATTAGATGACCCGAAGAAAGCGAAAGAAGGATATTAACAGAAGAGTCGTCAACTTCCATAATTCTACCTAGGCTTCTGCCTTGCTGATCGCTGACTTTAAAGCCTACTAGTGCTTTAAGGGAAGGGAGAGTGTCGGCATCTTCTTTGCAGACAGCTGCTGCTGGGTAGAATACTTCTGCCCCCACAAGTCGCTTTGCTGCTGCTTCAGTATCTATGTCCACCAACTTTAAAATAAGCGTACTATCGTTCTTAAAACGATATTCTTCCCAAAAGTAAGGCACTAATATTCCATCTCGATTGAGCACAAGGTACTCAGCCTCTCCACGGTCGAAAGCATCATTGGTGAATTGAAGTTCTACTTCTCCGATGATGCCTCTATAGCGCGTTATACGACCTATATAGATAACGTCTTCTTCTCGAATCATTCTGTACGCTTGATATTTGCTCCGAGCGAATTGAGACGCTCTTCTATGTTTTCGTATCCGCGGTCGATCTGCTCGATATTGTCTATAATGCTTGTACCTTCAGCACTCATAGCTGCAATAAGCAGGGCTATACCGGCACGAATATCGGGACTCGTCATGCGGCGAGCTCGAAGAGTAAAAGCGTTGTTATGGCCCACTACAACGGCTCTGTGAGGATCGCAGAGGATGATCTGTGCTCCCATCTCTATGAGCTTATCGACAAAGAATAAGCGACTCTCAAACATCTTTTGATGAAAGAGTACAGAACCTTTGGCTTGCGTAGCTACTACGATAAGAACGCTTAGCAAGTCGGGCGTTAAGCCAGGCCAAGGTGCATCCGCTACAGTCATAAAAGAACCATCAATGAAGGTCTCAATTTCGTAGTTGTCTTGCCGAGGAATATATAAGTCATCACCACGACGCTCCATCTTTATGCCTAATTGGCTGAAAGAATAGGGGATAATACCCAATTCTTCATAAGCAACATCCTTGATGGTGAGTCCATCGCCTGCTAAGGCTGCCATGCCTATAAAGGAGCCGATTTCAATCATATCAGGTAAGATGCGATGCTCTGTACCTTGAAGTTTTTTTACGCCTTCTATGGTCAGCAAATTAGAGGCAATGCCACTGATTTTTGCTCCCATGCAGTTCAGCATCTTACAAAGTTGCTGAATATAGGGCTCACATGCTGCGTTGTAGATTGTGGTAGTTCCTTCTGCTAAAACAGCAGCCATAACAATATTGGCTGTACCTGTGATACTGGCTTCATCAAGCAACATATAGGTTCCCTTGAGCTTATCAGCACTAATCTCAAAAGTTTGTTGCTTCATAGAGTGGCTAAACTTGGCTCCTAACTTCTTGAAGCCAAGGAAGTGTGTATCTAGTCTACGACGCCCTATCTTATCGCCTCCTGGTTGCGCAAGAGCTGCCCAACCATAGCGAGCTAATAGAGGTCCTAATAAGAGTACAGAACCGCGCAATTTAGAGCAGCGCGATAAGAATTCAGTGCTACGAAGATACTCGAGATTGAGTTCTTTTGCTTGAAAGGTGAAATCGCCTGGAGCATTCTTTGTAATCAAACATCCCATGTCGCTCATCAATCTTATGAGATTGTTGACATCGAGAATGTTAGGAATATTAGTTATTCTAACGGACTCAGCAGTAAGCAGCGTTGCCGCAATCACTTCGAGAGCTTCATTCTTAGCTCCTTGAGGAGTTATTTCCCCTTTGAGGCGGTGACCGCCTTCAATGATGAAAGATGCCATAATTGATGAGGATAAAGTTATAAACTCAGTTTGCCGTCACTGTAAGTTTCAAGATCGCGAGCCACCTTATTATCTGTAGCACTGCCACCTTTCCATGCAGCTAAGTTACGTTTCATACGATTAGCGATAAGCAGAAGCCTGCGTTCTCTCTGTTCGTCGTCTGGTTCTGTACTGAGAATCTTAATAGCATTTTCAATCAAGCGACCATAATGACGATAGCGAATAGAACCTTGAGGGTACGGTAACTTCTGCGGACGGCTCCCTTCTTTTCTTTTGCAAATTTCTACAGGATAGTCAATTTCTAATTTATACTTTGCCATATAGGCAAGATGATCCCAGAGTTTATGTGTAAAATTAGGGATATTCTTCAACTGTGGATTCAGTTGAGCCATGATGCGTACAATACGCTGTGCATACGCTTGCCTCTCTCTGCGGTCTTGTATGTTGCAGGCGTGCTCCACCATCTTCTGTATAAGTCGGCCGTACTCAGGCAGCATCAATTTCTCTTCGTTTGTGTTGTATTTCATTTAGATGAGTTTCTTGGGTTGTGTCGCAATAAATTGTTTCAAATAAAATGGTTCGAAATATGCAACATCTTCAAACTTCTTTCTTACCCATGCCTTTTCAGCAAGTGGAAACATATTTTTTGCATCGGGGACAATATCCGAAATAAAATGTGCATTGGGGTGCTGAATGACACCTCTACATTTCTCTGCTCCATTGCCAAAGAAATAAACAGGGCCCTTATCTAGAAAATCCTTGTAGGTATTCTCATCCACTATATCAGCAGCCGTAGGGCGTACCGTGTTAAGCGCACGATCATAGATACTTGCATAAACTTCCATGCGTCGAGCATCTATCATAGGGCACAATAGAGCGTTTTCTTCTATCTCGTGGTATAACAGAACAGGAACGCATAGTAACTCTAACGTAGGAATGGCAATTAGCGGAAGATCGCGGCCATAACAAATACCTTTAGCTTCACTTACGCCTATTCTCAGTCCCGTGTAAGAGCCTGGCCCCATACTCACTGCAACTGCATCGAGAGGAATTGCATGGTTATCGGCAAACGAGATGGCATCACGAACCATTGGAGCAAGTACTTTGGCATGATTGAGAGCTGTTCCATCAAATTCTTTATAGATACTTGTCCCATTTTCAGACAATGCAACGGAACAGACTTGTGTGGAAGATTCAATATGTAGAATGCAAGACATATAGCTACTATGTTTTGAACAAAAATTTGCTGCGAAGTTACAAACTTTCTATGAAAAATCCCAACGCTTTTGGCTAATCACTCTATTTTCCTTAATTTTGCTGACCGAAAAAGCAGTTGAATGGTCCGTCGTGGATAGTCTTTTTTAGACTAGACGAGGAAAGTCCGGGCAGCATAGGGTGCTCCGCTTCTTAATGGGAAGTTGTCTGCGAAGGCGAATAAACGTAGAAGAAAATAACTGCCTCTTTCGGAGGTAAGGGTGAGAAGGTGAGGTAAGAGCTCACCAGCAATGTGGTGACATGTTGGCTGTGCGTATCGGAGGCTGAAAGTTCGCGTAAACTGGCGCTTGAGGGCGACCCGCTCGAGCCAGAGGGTAGAACGATAGAGCCTATTGGTGACAATAGGCCAGGATAAATGACGGGCACATTCTTTGGAATGGACAGAACTCGGCTTATAGTTTAACTGCTTTTTCTTTTTGTTTTCAATCATTTATCTAACTTGCATAGATTGAAAACTTACTAAAGCAAATGTTCTATAGGAGTTTGATGTGGAAAATAAATCCCACACTCAGACAGATGTAAACAAGGTTTCTCTAAACTACTATTTGTAAATATTTTTCGCATCCTACGGCCTCGAGAATCGCTCAAAATCCAACTTCTTTGCCTGCGAACGAAAAGAACGCTAATTTGAAACATTACGAAAAAAGACTTATTTTCAATTTCTCAAGGAGAAATTTTATTTTCTATACTACAAATTTTATTTTCTC
>NZ_CAUTBW010000043.1:0-20232 GCF_963536905.1 uncultured Alloprevotella sp.
TTTATTTTATTATAAATATTTTCATTCTTTCTAAAGTTGTAAAAAGTGACGTATTCTGCGAATATAACGAAGTTGTATAAATTTTACCAAATAGGACCTTCTTATTTTATGATTCCATGGATGATTTTCTTGAAATCAAGGGAGCTTTCGCCAAAATTGATGAGGAGTCCACAATTTTTATTGGTTGCTTTGAGATAATTCATAACTTGTGCATGGTGTTCTGGCGCCAGATTCTTTGTAGCCTTTATTTCTACAATGATTTTATCGAAGCATAGAAAATCTGCTACATAGTGTTTTTGAAGCGTAATACCATTATAGTTTATTCGGAGTTCTTTCTGCTCCTCAAAAGGAATTCCACATTTTTTCATCTCAATGGAAAGGGCTTCTTGGTATACTCCTTCCAAGAACCCACAGCCTAAGATGCTGTGTACAGTCATTGCAGCTCCCACTATTCGGTAGCATTCTTTCCAATAGATTCTATCGTCCTTCTGAAGAAGCAATGTTTCCATTTTTTGTGTATATGTATTTCGTTTTATAGTGAAAGCGTTTTCGCCTCAAATTGCAGAACTCCGTGCATTGGCGTAATCCTGCTGATATAAACATCATTCGAAAAATTCGAAAAATTCGTGAAATTCGTGTTCCCTTTAGGACTGGCTCTTATTCGCCTTTTTCCCGCTTTCCAATTCCTCCTTCAGAAACTTCGCGGTGTACCCTTTACCTTGTTTCACGACTTTTTCGGGAGTGCCGGTAGCTACTACACAGCCACCGCCGCGGCCGCCATCGGGGCCCATGTCTATGAGGTAGTCCGCCGCCTTGATAACGTCCAAGTTGTGCTCAATCACGATGACCGTATTTCCACGATCCACAAGACGATTCAATACGTCGAGTAGCACGCGGATGTCCTCGAAATGAAGCCCCGTAGTAGGCTCGTCGAGGATGTAAATGGTCTGTCCCGTGTCGCGTTTACTCAATTCTGTGGCGAGTTTGACGCGCTGACTCTCACCACCAGAGAGCGTCGTACTGCTCTGCCCCAGTTTGATGTAGCCAAGGCCTACGTCCTGCAACACCTTTATCTTGTGCAGAATCGTCGGTACGTTCTCGAAGAACTCCACCGCGTTGTTGATCGTCATGTCCAGCACATCGGCAATGCTCTTACCTTTGTAGCGCACTTCAAGCGTTTCGCGGTTGTATCTCTTACCGTGACACTCCTCGCAAGGCACGTAAACATCCGGTAGGAAGTTCATCTCGATGGTTTTGTAGCCGTTGCCCTTACATGTTTCGCAGCGGCCGCCCTTCACATTAAAGGAAAAACGCCCCGGCTTGTAGCCGCGCATCTTAGCCTCGGGCAGTTCCACGAATAAGTTGCGAATGTCGGAGAATACACCCGTATATGTTGCCGGATTAGAGCGTGGCGTGCGTCCCAGCGGACTCTGATCCACTGCCACCACCTTATCCACATTCTCGATACCCTCCAGCTTTTCGTACTCCAGCGGGTTGCGCAAAGAGCGGTAGAAGTGTTGCGAGAGGATAGGTAGGAGCGTGTCGTTGATGAGCGTAGATTTTCCCGAACCAGAAACGCCCGTCACGCAGATCAGCGTACCCAGCGGAAAATCTACTTTAACGCCTTTCAAGTTGTTACCCTTCGCCCCGATGAGGCGCAGCGTCTTTCCATTGCCTTTCCTGCGCTCGACCGGAATTTCTATGGCGCGTTGTCCGTTCAGATAGTCCGCCGTCATGGTGTTGCGGTGCAACATTTCTTTCGGTGTACCCTGGTAAACCACTTCTCCCCCCAGTCGGCCAGCGCGTGGCCCCATGTCCACGATATAGTCCACCGCCAGCATCATATCCTTATCGTGTTCAACGACAACTACCGTGTTGCCGATGTCGCGCAGCTCTTTCAGCGAATCAATCAAGCGCACATTGTCGCGCTGATGCAAACCGATGCTCGGTTCGTCAAGGATGTAAAGTACATTGACCAGTTGCGACCCGATTTGCGTAGCCAAACGGATGCGTTGGCTCTCTCCGCCCGACAGTGTCATCGTGGCGCGCGACAGCGAGAGGTAATCAAGTCCCACGTTGAGTAAGAATTTGAGGCGCGTGCGTAGTTCTTTGCAGATTTCGTGCGCAATGGACGCGTTGCGTGTGTCCAAGCGTTCTTCTACACCATCCAGCCATTCGTAGAGCTGACTGATGTCCATATGGCTTAGTTCTGAAATGTTCTTTCCGTCGATGCGGTAGGAGAGAGCCTCCTGGTTGAGGCGCTGGCCGTGGCAGGTTGGGCACACAGCTTCGCGGGAGAACTGCTCCGCCCACTTCTGTGCGGCCGCCGTCATTTCCGCATCGGCCATTTGGCGAATATATTTCACCAATCCATCGAAGTCCACATAATGGTCGTCCGTTGTGTGCATGATAGAGCCTGGAATATGTAAGCGCTCCGTTGTCCCGTTGAAGATGTCGTCCATTGCCTCGTCGGGAATCTCCTCGATGGGAGTTTTCAGTGTGCAGTCGTATTTCAGTAGTAGCGCTTCAATCTCCCAGAAGATAAGCGCATTACGGTATTTTCCCAGCGGAGCCAGACCGCCATCGCGAATACTGAGTTTCGGGTTGGGCACTACTTTCTCGCGGTCGATCACACTGATGTAGCCCAGTCCCTTACACTTCGGGCAAGCACCCTGTGTAGAGTTAAACGAGAAGTTGTTAGGAGCAGGTTCACGATAGGAGATACCCGAAACAGGATCCATCAAGAGTTTGGAATAGTAGCGTGCTTCGTTCGTCGCGTTGTCCAGCACCTGGATGAGACCTTGTCCCTGCTGCATCGTTGCGTGAACGCTTTTTTCCAGTCGCTCACGATCCTTTGCTTGCACCGCCAGTTTGTCCACCACCACTTCTATGTCGTGGTTTTTGTAGCGGTCCACTTTCATGCCGCTCACCACCTCCTTCAGTTCGCCATCTATGCGCACCGTGAGAAAGCCCTTTTTGCGGACACTCTCGAAGAGTTCGCGATAGTGTCCCTTACGGCTGCGCACGAGCGGCGCAAGTAGGTACACCTTGTGTCCATCGTAGCGTTCGAGAATAAGGTCTACTACTTTCTCCTCCGTATATTTCACCATTTTCTCACCACTCACATAGGAGTAGGCTGTACCCGCTCGCGCAAAGAGCAGACGCAGAAAGTCGTAGATTTCCGTCACCGTCCCCACCGTAGAGCGGGGATTCTTGTTCGTCGTCTTCTGTTCGATAGAGATAACTGGGCTGAGTCCCGTGATTTTGTCCACATCTGGGCGTTCCAGATTGTCGAGGAAATTGCGAGCATAAGCCGAGAATGTCTCGATATAACGCCGCTGACCTTCGGCGTATAACGTATCGAAAGCCAGCGAACTCTTGCCCGAACCGCTCAAGCCTGTGATGACGCTGAGCGAGTGGCGCGGGATGCGCGCATCTATATTTTTCAGATTGTGGACGCGAGCGCCCCATACTTCTATCCAATCTTGCTGATCCATGTCTTAGGATTGTTTTCTCTTTGTTTTAGTTTGTTGTTTGGCAGAATCGTCTGCCCGTTGTGTTTCTCAAAGCTATTTGGCTCTTTACTGTTTCTGCCCCTTATGGGGTTACGCCGCTTGTTCCCTCTTGGTAGCCGCGCAGCAGGTTGATGGTCTTTCGGATGTTATAGTTGCGACCGTCCGCTCCCTTAGCTTGGATGTGGAGGAAGTAAGCCCCATCGGGCACGTCGTTGCCATTGCTCCTGCCGTCCCATCCCTGCGTGATGTCGGTCCATTCAAACAGTTTTTTGCCCCAGCGGTTGAAGATCATTCCTTTGAACGAAACGATACTCTGGTAGCCATCCTTCACCTTGAAAATGTCGTTAATATTGTCGCCATTGGGAGAAAAGGCATTGGGAACTTCTAACTTAGATTCTGAAATGGAAATCTTGAAGGGCGAATCCATCTTATACTCGATGGTGTCAGTGCCCTGCACAAAGGAAACAATCAGTTCCACCGAGTAAGAACCGCTCTTATTGAACGTATATTCCGTATTTTCATCGTAACGAATCAAGAAAGGAGCTTGTTCTCCTTCCTTCGTAAAGCGCCATTCATAGAGCGCGGTGTAGCCTCCTAAGTTCTGCGGCTGTGCCAAGAATTTGGCTTGCATCGGAGCATTGCCGTTATAGTCAGTAGCTTCTTCGTTTTCCATTTTGTCACCCGTCACTCGCATAATAGGGTTTGCAGTAGGCTGAGAATTATCTGCAAAAATAGTCGTTGGGAGACAGCAGAAAATGGTCAACAGAGCAAAAAAGATTTTTCGTACCATAACCTAAATGATTTATCTTGCAAAGATACTAAAAAACTTTGTCCGTTCCGAGTGTTCCCTTTCCCTGCAATAGCAACTCCTCACTTTCTTAGATTTTTTAAGAAGTTTGGAGTAAAAAAGTCTACAATGTTTGTTCTGCTGAATATCTCTAAAGCTTTTGTGCGCCTTTGAAACTCTAAAAACTGTCTGATAACTTTACAATCTCTTTTCTCCTTTTAGCTCACCGAAAAGTGTCTCCTGCTCTTTTCTTCCCTTATTTCCCACGTTCTTTTCTCGTTTCTTTCGAAAAAACTCTTTGTTTTGTACTTCATTTTGTGCTGAAAAGCCATTTTTCGCTTAAAAAAACTCTTATTTTTATCCTTTTCATCGAAAAATACGATAAAGAAATTCTTCGGTCTCCTTATTGTATCAACCAGCACAATAAGCGCGTCAGCTGGTAGCTTTATTGCATTTTCGAACACGCTTATAATGCCTGTCTTCAGCTGAGTGAAATTCTCTAAACTTCTTTTTCGTTTTTGAATTTCAAACGATTTTCGGTATCGAAAAATGCGATATAACTTGACATTGTTGCTTTCTCTGAATGCATATAAAATAGTACAGCTTCTCAAGCTAGTTCATTCCGATCGATTCGCCTCATATCCTTGCAATTTTGTTAAAGAAAAAGAACACAAACTTCCATGCAGAAGTTTGTGCTCTTGGTTCATTGTCTGTTACAATGTTTGTGTTGATTAATGGAGGCAAAGGCATGTACCTTTGACGGCTGCAAAAGTAAACAATTTTAAGTGAAAAACCAAAAATGCTTATTACGTTTAACAAAAGGAGGTCTCAACCCTCAAGGAATCACTTCTTGCTGATACAAGAAATAAAGTGAGCTGACTCTCTGCAGATGCTGCTTATCGACACAAAATGAATGCTTTTTGTTTTTTTATAAGTCAAAAGTTGCAGGAAAGGTGTAAGAATTGTTAGGTTTGCATTATTAAAGCGAAAAAACAATCTACTCACTATAATGAAAAAGTTTCTATTATTTATGTTTTGTTCATTCTTCTCTCTCTCCGTCATGGCTCAAACTTATGAAAAGATGTGGGCCAATGTGGAGGCGTATGGGAAGAAAGACTTGCCTAAATCCGCGCTGGCCGAAGTCGACAAAATTCGGCAGAAAGCCATGGCGGAAAAGAATGATGGGCAGCTGCTCAAAGCCATGCTTACAGCACGAATGCTCCACGAGGAGATTTCTCCCGATTCGGGGAAAGTTGCTGTAGAGCAGATGGAGACTGCGCTCGCCCGCGAAACTCGTCCGCTCCAGCGCGCTATGTGGCAAAATGCTTTGGCGCGTTATTTCGCTGAAATTACGGGTTATGATGAGAGCGACACGGTGGCCGTTCGCAAGCGCGCCGAATATCTTCGAGCATCGTTGGCGGATATAGATCTCTTGGCACGTGCTGATTATCGGCCCTATCTTCCTGTGCTGGAAGAGGGAAAAGATAGCAAGTACTATCACTATGATCTCCTTCATGTGCTTTCCAATATTCAGGGACGCATTTCGCTGGCTATTCCTGAGGAAGAATCTGCACAACTCTTGCAGCGCATTGCCGACTACTACACTGCGGCTGGCAATCGAGAGGCTGCATTGCTGACGCGTTTGAATCGCTTAGACTTTGTTGCTACCAATTCGTCTGAATCGCTGACAAAGAACCGCCATTTCATCGAGCTTATGAAGATGAAGGAAGAGTATAAGGATTTGCCGCTGAATGTGGAGACCTACAAAAAACTTGTATCGCTTACGGGTTTCAATAGTACTGATGATCGAGACTCCATTTTTTATGATTTGGCGCAAGAAGGTATCAAACGCTATGGCAAGATGAAAGAAGCGAACGAGTTGCGCAACGTAATCGGGGAGATGACAACTCCATTTTTCTCTATAGAGAACATAAAAGGCGTAGTATACCCCGATGAAACCGTTAAAATAAAGCTCTCTGTCCGCAATCGTACAACTGCAAAAGTTTGTATGTATCGTTTGAATAAAACGGCCAAAGATGTTTATAATAACGATGTAGAGACAAAGGATCTGAAAGGTTTGCAGGCTCTGAAAACCTATGATCTGACTTTCCCCAAAGCTGCGCCTTACAGGGAAGTGAAGGACTCTCTTTCTTTTAGTTTTTCTGAACCGGGCATCTATGCGCTTGCGCTGGTGGAGAATAATAAGCCCGTCGAGACGAAGTTAATCCATGTTTCGCGCGTGTTTCCTGTGAAGTTGCCCTTGCCTGATGGCCGCCAACGCATCACTTTTGTCGATCGCAAAAGCGGTACGCCGCTCTTGGGTGGAAAGCTCGTAATCTTCACGGAAAATAATGATGTGTTGCAACAGAAAGAGGCTTCTTCTCCCGATGAAAAGGGAGATTTCTATGTGGCACGTTATACTCATTATAATGACTTATATTTTGCACAATATAAGGATGATGCCTATTATCCGCTCTCTAATCTATATGGATTTGCTCAGTATGAAAAAATAAGAAAACATGAAATCACAACCCATGTCTTCACTGATCGAGCTATTTATCGGCCAGGACAAGAAGTGAGTGTTGGCGTGTTGGCTTATCAGCGTGATGAAGACTCTACCAAAGTGCTTGCAGATGCAGAAGTGCATATCACATTGAGTGATGCCAACTGGAAAGAGTTGGAAACACTGAAGCTAAAGACGGATGCAATGGGCGTTGTCAATGGCACGTTCCGTCTGCCGGAAAATACCTTGTCTGGTTGGTTCCATATCAATACAGTTATCAATGGACATGGTTGCGGTTCGTCGGAATTCCGTGTGGAAGAATACAAACGTCCGACCTTTGAAGTGAAGCTCGAAACTCCACAAACGAAGTACGCTTTGGGAGATACAGTCCGAATGCAAGGAACGGCACTTACCTATACCGGACTTCCTGTGCGAAACGCCCTCGTCCAGTTTACGGTGAAACCATGGTCGTGGATAGATGAAGACCTAGAGGAACAAACCGATACCGTAAAGACCGATGAATACGGCCGTTTCGTCTTACCAGTAGTACTTACTTGCGACCCAGAAACTCGGAATGAGGGTGAATTCAACTACTATCACTACACCGTTGAAGCCAATGTGACCGCTGAGAATGGCGAAACCGAAACGGGCACAGAAACACTCTATGCGTCCACGCGCGCCAGTTGGCTCGAATCAGATTGGCCTTCTTCCATCTGCAAAGAGCATTTGAAGAATGTTAAGATTGATCTGCTGAATGCTGCACGTAAGACATTGGATGGTGAAGGTACTGTAGATATTGCTGGTATTGCGGGAAATGTGGCTCACTTCTCCTTTAAGTCAGGTCAGAAGTTTACGCCCAATGATTTGCTCAATCTTCCTTCGGGCGAATATAAGCTCACGGCAAAAATGGAGGGAGCTGAGGATTTGAAGGTTCAATTCCTTCTCTTCTCCGAAAAGGACACTCGCCCAGTGGGTAAGGATGTTTGTTGGTGGTACGTTCGTCCCAACGAAGACGGCAGTGAAGCTTTCGTTATGCTGGGTTCTCCTCGCAAGGATGTTACGGTCTTCTATGACGTAGTAGCTGGTGCGAAATTATTAGAAACTCGTCGTATTAAACTCGACGATTCCATCGAACATTTCAACCTTAAATACAAATCAGAATATGACGAGGGTGCACAGGTAAGTTTCTTCTTTGTGCAGGATGGCGAACTCTATTCTCATAGTCTCCGTTTGAGTAAACCAGCGCCTAATAAGCAACTCAATCTCCAATGGTCCACTTTCCGCAGCCAATTGTTGGCAGGACAGAAAGAAACCTGGAAGCTCAAGATTACACGCCCCAACGGAGCGCCCGCTGATGCTTCGTTGATGGCTTGCCTTTATGACGCCAGTCTCGATAAGTTCCAACCCAACAAGTGGGACTTTGAGTTGGATTTCTTCCGTAATATTCCGACGCCTAAGTGGACATCAGCTTACGAAGGAACGAAAGATCTTTATTTTGCGAAGGATCTTGTCCGTTTGGATGAAAAAGATCTTGATTTCACAGTATGGAATCAAAATCTTTTCGATGAGTATGCAACCAATTATATGGAGCATTTTACAGATCGTGTAGCTGGAGTGAAAAAGGTTAGGTTGATGAAAATGGAAGAGCCTGTTATGGAGCTGAAGGAAACTGTAGTTGTGGGCTATGGCAAGGCTAAACAATCAGATTTTGACGTTATGGCGGATTCTGTTGCTGTTGATTCTGTTGATGAAGGCACAGATCCAAGCATTCGCTCCAATTTTGCTGAGACGGCCTTCTTCAAACCTGCACTTCGCACGGATAAGAACGGCGAGGTGGTGCTTACCTTTACGCTACCGCAGAGCTTGACAACGTGGAACTTCATGGGCTTTGCTCACGATGCCGCAGTGAACTACGGCTTGCTCACGGATGAGATTGTGGCACGCAAGGACTTTATGGTGGAGAGTAATACGCCGCGCTTTGTTCGCGAAGGCGACCGCTTCACGATCCCAGTTACTGTACGAAATCTTTCCGAACAGGAAGAACGTGGAAAGGTAATGTGCGAGCTACTTGATGCACGCACGGAGAAAGTCGTGACTACTAAAAAGGCCGATTTCATCGTAGAAAAAGATGGCGAAAAAGCACTTTCTTTCACGTTTGATGCTACGAATGATTATCCCGTTTTGCTCTGCCGCATCATAGGCGAAGGCAAGAAGTTTAGTGATGGTGAAGAAAAATTGATACCTGTCTTGGCCGATCGCGAGCAAGTGATAGAAACCGTGCCGTTCTCTATGACGCAAGCAGGCACGAAGACGCTGCAACTCGACACGATTTGGTCCAATTCATCGAAGATTTCAGATCGCCGTCTGACGATAGAACTTAGTTCTAACCCCACATGGTATGCCGTTTCGGCTCTGCCAGTGCTTGCCAATGCAGAGTGCTTCAGTTCTCCATCATGGGCAGAACGTTACTACGCTCTCTCCTTGGCAAAATATATTGCAGAAAAGAATCCTGAGATTCGCAAGGCTGCGGAAGCTTCCACTTCAACAGCGTGGGCAGAGGTGCTGAAGAAAAATCCAGATCTCAAGCAGATGTTGCTCAACGAAACGCCGTGGGTGAATGCTGCTGATGAGGAAGCCGAGCGCGCCTCTCAACTCGCTACGCTCTTTGATGAGAAAGCCAACGCCGACAAAATAGCTTCGGCGATGGATATTCTTTCCGATATGCAGCGCAGCGACGGTGGTTGGGGCTGGTTTGCAGGAATGCCGTCCAATGCCTTTATCACATCTGAAGTGGCCACACTCTTGGCGCGTGTTCAAGTACTTAATAATGTTTTTCCAGCACAAAGCAATCTGCAGCGCGCTATGGACTATCTGAAAAACGAGATGGCAAAGCGTGTGAAAGAAATGAAGGCGGAAGAAAAGAGAACCAAGCTAACTGTGGAGGCTGACGAACTGACGTATCGCTATCTCTATTTGTGCGCGATATTAGGAATGGACATCGATGCCGATGCAAAGTATCTGCTCGATAAGATAGCTCGCCCCGATTTCAACCTCACGATGTACGGCAAAGCGATGTCGGCTATCACTTTGGCGAAGTTGGGAAAATTTGCAGCCGCTAATGATAATATGGAGAGTTTGCTCGAGCATACCGTTCACAAAGAGGGTATGGGTACTTATTTTGATACAGATCGTGCCCAGATGAGTTGGAACGCTTATCGCATTCCTACGCAAGCTGCCGCCATAGAAGCCATGGTTCAGTTCTATCCTTCCACAGACGAACGACTGCAACAAATGTGCTTGTGGCTGATGCAGGCCAAACGCACGCAGATGTGGCCCACCAGTCGCGCCACAACTGACGCGCTCTTCGCTCTTCTTATCAACGCGAAAAAGACTTCAACTGTGCGCAATCTTTCCGAAGATACTCCGCTATATTATACGCTCCGAAAAGGAAACAATATCCTCGCTGTGAACGCTAAGAGTCAAGCTACTGAACCACAGGGCGTAGGTTATTTCCGCGAGAGCTTTGACAATCCGAAACAACTCAGTGCCGATAATATCCAGATTCGCAAAACGGGTTCAGGATTAGCATGGGGCGCAGTCTTCGCACAGTACACAGTGCCCGCTTCCGATGTGAAAGCCACCGGCAAAGGCCTGTTCGTGGAACGCCGCTTTGAGGTGCAGCGTGGCAAGCAGTGGCAACCCATTGCTGAAGGAGTGATGCTGAAGAAGGGAGACCGCGTGCGCCAAGTCTTCACGCTCCGTGCCGATCGCGATTACGACTTTGTTTCGCTGAAATCGTCTCGCTCTGCCAATCTCGAACCCGTAGAGCAGCGGAGTGGTTATACCTATCGTGATGGTGAATGGTTCTACCGCGTTTCGCGCGATGCCTCCAACGAATTTTTCTTTGAGAAGTTCACCAAGGGAACACACACGTTCACCGAAGAGTTCTTCGTAGACCGTTCTGGTACTTATCACGCTGGAGCCGCTCGCATACAGAGTCAGTACGCTCCCGAGTTTACGGGAACATCAACAGGAGCAACGCTCGTGTCAGAATAGTGCGTGACTTTCACGCAACTGATTGCAGACTGCACAGATAATAGGAGAAATTTTCTTTTCAGAAATCTCTAAATCTGCGCAGTCTGCTTTTTTGTACTCATGCCTCCTGAAGCAGTATTGCACTGCAAGCGTTGAGGAATAAAGGGGTGCGTGAGTAGAAATGGCTGCTGTGCGACACCGCCGGTGTCGGAGGGTAGAGAGCACCTACCCCACGGGTTCACCCTCGCTTTGGCTCGGGCATCACCCGCGGTTAAGCATAGTGTGCCCCCTCTGGGGGCAGTGAATGCATACGCGAAATCCTCTTCCGTCCTCCTCGGACGCACATCGTAAAAAGTCTATACACCTTCTGTAGAGAAGTCCTCCCACTGTTCCGTCACCATTAGACGCAACAGAGTAGAATTACTCAAGCATCTGCTGGAGACTGGGTGAAGCATGGAGCATCTTCACCTCCTTCCATCTCTCACATCATAAAATTCTGTACACAATCTGTAGATAACTCCATCCACACATTGGCTACAGCGGACGCAGCAGAGTTGAGTTACTCACGCCTCCGGCGGAGGCGCACTATGCTTAACCGCGGGTGACGCCCGAGCGCAGCGAGGGAGAACCCGTGGATAGGAGGCAACACTATATACCGACGCAGGAAGCGTCGCACTGAAACCGTCAAGGAAGTATTTATTCCTTTCTCTCCTCCCTACAAAAAACTCTTTTTTTGTTGTCACGTTGTCACAAAAGGAAGTACGCACTGATAGATAATGAGTTATATGCGTGACAACAAAAAAATTGTTGTCACACCGTTGTCACCTGTCGTCACGCACATAAAAGATACGTTTTCAGCGAGTTGTACTCAAAGCGTGACAACGTGACGATGTGACAATGGAAAAATGAAAAGCAGGAGAGAGGGAGAGGTGTATAATGTTCAGCTCTGTTGGTGGAGGTGTAGATACAATAAGGGCGTGGGTTGACAGAATAAGGATGTCGGCTGATAGGCTTATTGTATCTGAAAACGCGATAAGGATATTTGCGATGACATATATAGTACTTGTCCTTTTTCTTCATGAATTTTCTCAAAAAGGCTTCAGAAGCTTCACTGAAACTTCATTGGGTGATGCTTTAGTGGAATGTTTCATTATATGTGCAGTGTTCCATCAAAAAAGCCGCCGAGGATAGCTCCTCAGCGGCTTTGCTTTTGTGGGTTGAATGATGTTCTGTTACTTTTTAGCCTTAGCGGTCAGTTTGTTGTCAAGCACTCGCCAGCGTGGTTGCTGTTGCTTGGCTTTGGCCAGATAGGCTGCGCGGCGCTTTTCAGCTTCGCGCTGTTGTGCTAATTGCTTAGCAGCTCTTTCTTTTTCGTTCCATTCTGACATACTGTAATAGTTGCCAGTTTTAGGATCGAGAAGTTGGAGTTCGGGTAGGGTGTATTCTTCAATAACTCCACCTCCTACTTTTGTTACTTCTACGCTGGCTGTTCCTTTGCCTACCATGTCGAGTTGTTTGGCAGCAGCTAAGGAGAGGTCCACTACACGTGACTTGGAAAAAGGTCCGCGGTCCGTTACTTTTACAATGACTTCTTTGCCGTTGCTCAAGTTGCGCACTTTCAGCATAGTTCCGAAGGGGAGAGTGCGGTGCGCGCAGGTGAGACTGTCTCTGTGGTAGACAGAACCATCGCTGGTGCGATGTCCATGGAGTGAATTGGCGTAGTAGCTCGCTTTACCGCCTTTTAGGTTTTGTGCTTTTACTGTGAAGACTAAAGCCGAAAGAGAGCAGCATGCGATAAGTAGTAAGTTTTTTAAACGCATATTTATTTTTTTGTCACGAGGAGAGGGATAGAGGAACAGAGGTAATAAAAAGGAAGCAAAGGCTTCGACTAAAATAAATGATAATTACGCTCGTGATGTTCCTTCTTCGACCTGTGGACTGACTTAGCTTTTTTCAAGCTGCAGAAGAAGAGTCTTACCATGCTCTTGCGCTGCTTTGCACCAGAATCTTCAGTTGAAATTTCAACCTTAGTGAAGAAGGTGTCATCAGTACCTCGTGAGGTTTCACGGCCGCAAAGATACATCTTTTTGTTATAAAACAAACACTTTTGCTTATTTAATCATTCCATACTTCTTTAGTGAGAGGGTAAAAGAGTATTAAAATGAAACTTTTGCTAAATCCGCTATCGCGCTCCCTATGGGACTTTCAGCGATGTGAGTATAGATATTTTTCGGTGAAACAAAAAAAGAGTTAAATTCGCAGATGCAACTAATTATTGTAGTTTGGAATGAAGCAAGAAAAGTTTGATAGACAATTACGTTTGATGGTCCTTTTGGCTCGAAACACAGAGTTAAGTGTGGATGATTTAGGTGAGCAGACAGGTATGAGTCGCTGCACCATTTATCGTTATTTGGAGGCTTTTAAAGATATGGGCTTCGAAGTGGAAAAGAACGGTTCGCACTATCGGCTCGGTCCTTCCTCTCCTTTCTTCCTCGAAATCTCCAGTTTGATACATTTCACTATTGATGAGGCCGTCACGATCAATCAAGTGCTCAATTCGGTCTACAACAATTCGCCCCAAGTGCGCCATTTGCGCGATAAGTTGGCCGCTCTCTACGACTTTGACGTTCTGGCCAATCACGGTATTGACGCCCATATTGCGCGCAATCTTCAAACGCTCTATCAAGCAGCACGCGAAGAACGCCTCTGCTTGTTGCGCGGCTACACCTCACCCCATAGCGGCCGCACGGACGATCGCCTTGTGGAACCCTATATTTTTCTTTCGGGCAATAGTGAGGTGCGCTGCTTTGAAGTGCATACGGGGCAGAACAAAACTTTCAAAATCAGTAGGGCTAAAAGCGTTGAACTTCTCGATCTCAAATGGTCGCACAAGCGTGAGCACGCGCCATTCTATACTGACCTCTTCCATTTCAGCGGAGAGAATCGCAAGCGTGTGCGCCTACTTCTTGGGGCTTTGTCTGCAAGTTTGTTGCGTGAAGAGTTCCCGTATTCCGAACAGCAAATGGAGCTTCAGCCTGATGGTTGTTATTTGCTCGATACGCAGGTGTGCAGTTATAAAGGTATAGGCCGTTTCGTTTTGGGTCTTTATGACGACATAGAAATTTATCGAACTCCTGAATTCAAAAAATACTTGGAGGCGCGTGTGGCTGAACTGGCTGAAAAGATTGCTTCAAAGAAAGGGTAAGTCGATCACCTTGTTTTTTTGATTCCTATTTTATATATAAAATTAAGTAGAAGAGGGAGTGAAATCTTCCCAATAAGAAGGGCGAAGTCCAACTCCGACTCCTTCTTCAAAAAAAACTTTCAACTTTTAACATTCTAAATTCCAGAGTGTCACAGGCTGTCACGATTTAGTTGTTCCTTTGCAGCAGAAAACAATAACACAGTATTCGTTATGAGCAAAAAGGAAATGGCTTTGAACGCCTCACAAACAAATTTAGGGAAATCGCTTGTTGTTAGAAGTGTAGAGTTTTTGATCGCTCTCTACAGTTGGGCACTCGGAGAAGATATCAGTGTGAAACAAATGCTCCACCTTCTCAATCTTCAGTTGGCAGTTTTTGCCCTATTGCTTCCCGTGTGTGCCCATCCTTTCTATTATGTTATCGCGCTCGCTTGGCTTGCTTCGGCTTGGTGCGGTTGTAAACATGCCTTGTCAAATCTGCTTCACGAAGATTAAAAACGTTGTAAGCCGCAACTTTCCATATTATTTAATTGGTAGTCCATTCAGAATGAAGTACTTTTGCTGTTCAGAAAACAACAACTTAAAAATATAAGATATCATTATGGCAAAAAAAGCTCTTTTGATGATTCTCGACGGCTGGGGCATTGGCCACCACGACAAAGGCGACGTTATTTTTCAAACCCCGACGCCGTTTCTCGACAGTTTGAACGCCAACTATCCTCACAGCGAATTGCTCGCCAGTGGAGAGAATGTAGGTTTGCCCGATGGCCAGATGGGCAACAGCGAGGTGGGGCACCTCAATATCGGTGCTGGACGTATTGTATTCCAAGATCTCGTTAAGATCAACCGCGCCATTGCCGACAATTCCATCATGCAGAACGCGGAAATCGTTCGCGCCTACTCTTACGCGAAGGAGAAAGGTTGCGGACTCCACATTATGGGCCTAACATCCACCGGTGGCGTTCACTCTTCTCTCGACCATCTTTTCAAACTCGTTGAGATTTCAAAAGAATATGGTGTTGCTGATAAGACTTATGTTCACTGCTTCATGGATGGCCGTGATACCGACCCAAAGAGCGGTGTGACATATATCGATGCGCTCACCAAGGAGTGTGAGAAAACAGGTGCACATGTGGCTAGCATCATCGGCCGTTTCTATGCGATGGATCGCGACAAGCGTTGGGATCGTGTGAAGGTGGCTTACGATCAGCTCGTCAATGGAGTGGGTCGCAAGGAAACCAATATGGTGAAAGCCGTTGAGGATTGCTACGCTCGCGACACTGAAGACTTCAAAGATACCGACGAATTTATGGAGCCGCTCGTTAATGCCAATGTTGACGGTCGTATAAAAGAAGGTGACGTTGTCATTTTCTTCAACTACCGCAACGATCGCGCTAAGGAGCTCACGCAGGTTCTCACGCAAGAAGATATTGCTGAAGCAGGAATGAAGACAATTCCTGGTTTGCAATTCTATTGTATGACTCCCTACGATGCAAGTTTCAAAAACGTGCATATTATCTTCCCCAAAGAGAATGTGGCTAACACGCTGGGCGAATATCTCAGTGCGAAAGGACTCAAGCAGCTCCACACGGCAGAAACTGAGAAGTACGCTCATGTGACGTTCTTCTTCAACGGTGGACGTGAAACGCCGTTTGAGGGTGAAGACCGAATCCTCGTTCCATCTCCCAAAGTGGCCACTTACGACCTCAAACCGGAGATGAGCGCCTATGAAGTGAAAGATAAACTCGTTGCTGCGATTAAAGAAAACAAGTACGACTTCATCGTGGTAAACTTCGCCAATGGCGACATGGTGGGACACACGGGTGTTTACGAAGCTATTGAGAAAGCCGTTAAGGCTGTTGATGCTTGCGTGAAAGAAGTGGTGGAAGCTGCCAACGCCACCGACTACGAGACTATTATCATTGCCGACCACGGTAATGCGGATCACGCCATCAATGATGACGGCACGCCGAACACGGCACACTCCCTCAATCCCGTACCTTTCATTTATGTCACGAAGAATCAGCATGCCAAAGTCACCAATGGCGTTTTGGCCGATGTGGCTCCGAGCATTCTCCATATTATGGGTCTTGAGCAGCCTGCAGAGATGACGGGTAAGGATCTCATTGAAGACTAATCTTTGAACTTTTGCTCTTTTGAGCACCTTTATAAAGGGAATTTCCTGTAGGATTCTATCCACGGAAGTTCCCTTTTCTTTTTATCTATAGGCGTTTCGTGTCACTTTGCTTTGTATGGTTTGTGAAAAGATTTAACTTTGCGGGGAAATAATACCTAAACTATATTTTTCATGAAACGTATTCTATTGTTATTTTTCGCACTGATGCTATTGTGCCCCTTTGGCGCAGGTGCAGAAAATTTTGTCAACCTGACGCCGAAGCCCAAGCAAATGACGGTGGGCACTGGGACATTGTCGCTTCCCACCGACTTCCGCGTTTGTGTGGCAGGTTTACCCGATAGCATCAAAGCTGAAGCAACCAATTTTGTTGAATTTCTCAACGGCAAGTCGGGGCTGAAGGTGAAGACCACTACCAAAACCTCTGGCGCACAAATTGTGTTGTCGCGCTATGCGGGCACACTCGATCCCGAAGGCTACAAACTCGACATCACAACCAGCGGGGTGAAACTTCAGAGTAATACTACCGCAGGTTTCTTCTATGGTCTGACCACGCTGAAGAAACTGATGCCCGCTTCGGTTCGTGCAGGTGTAGCCGATGCCAATTTGACCGCTCTGCCCCTCCCCGTTGTCAGCATCACGGATAGTCCTCGCTTTGGATATCGCGGTTTTATGCTCGACGTTTCTCGTCATTTCTTCGATGTTGATGAGATTAAGAAAATATTCAACGTGATGGCCGACTATAAGCTCAATCGCTTCCACTGGCACATCACCGACGACCAAGGTTGGCGTTTGGAAATCAAGAAATATCCCAAACTCACCACTATTGGTGCCACGCGTGAAAACTCCTATCTCACTGATTTGAAGCACGGCCCTTATTGGACGAATAAGCAGGACGGCCCTTTCTTCTACACCCAGGAACAAGTGCGCGAGGTGGTGGCTTATGCCAAAGCACGCCATATAGAAATTCTCCCAGAGGTTGATATGCCCGGTCATATTGTTTCGGCATTGGCGGCCTATCCCGAATTTAGCTGCTGGCCCGATGGAGAACACAAGATTCCTCTCCAAGGTGGTGTTTATACAGACATTCTCAACGTGGCCAATCCCAAAGCTGTTCAGTTCGCCAAGGACGTTATGAAAGAAGTGATGGAACTCTTCCCCTTCGAGATGGTTTCTATTGGTGGCGATGAATGTCCTACTAACGCTTGGGAACAGAACGCCGAGTGCAAGGCTTTGTATCAGCGCGAGGGGCTCAAGAGTTATCGTTGGTTGCAGAGTCGTTTCATCAAGGAGATGGCCGATTTCATCAAGCAGCACGGACATAAAACAGCGGTGTGGAATGAAGCCATCACAGCCAAAGATTCTGAGCTCGATAGCATCAAAGCTGCCGAGGTCACTGTTATGTGCTGGCATCCCGCTGCGGCTTCTGCCATTCAAGCTGCCAATATGAGACTTAACAATATCGTGACTTTCTACGGCCCTTATTATATCAACCGTAAGCAGAGCAAAGCTCCGGATGAGCCCAGCGGTGCAGGCGATGGTTCTGACAATTTAGCAGCTACCTACAATGCCGAAGCTGCGCCCAATAGTCTTACCGCTGCTCAGCGTAAGTACTACACCGGTGTGCAAGGTTCGTTCTGGACAGAACACGTTGGTACGAACGACTATCTCGAATACCTCGCCCTGCCGCGTTTGCTGGCGATTGCCGAAGCAGGTTGGACAGAGCCGAGCGCAAAGAACTACAATAATTTTGTACGTCGCATCCAGGCTGACACAACCTATTTGAACTTAGCAGGATTCACCTACTGCCGCCGCGATCTCACTACGAGTTCTGCCACGGATATGGTGCTGCCGCGTGTGTCGAACGAAACCGTGCACCACTACTACCAGTTGCAAACGCGCGCCACCGATGCTTCTCGTCAGGGGCGCAGCATAGAGCTGCTCAGCAGTGGGTCTTCGCTCATCTCAACCTATGCAGCAAAAGGTGCGCAGGCAAATCGTCTTTGGACAGCCCCAACGGCTGCTAAAGGAGATGCCAACTACGACTATCAGCTTTGGGCTTTCGAGCAGAGTCCTACAGCCCCTGGTAAATACGCTTTGGTTTGCAAGGCTTTCCCAAAAGGCAGTTTGAGACAGAACCCAACGCAGCAGAGCAACACGGGACGTTGGGACTACGACACCAATGCAAAGCACTATTGCTTCGAACTGGGCAAAGCAGGTTACGGCAAAGATGGCAATAGCTATTACTACACCATCAATTCCGACCAAGTGGGCGGATGGTATCTCAATGCCAGTATGCCGGGACAAGGTTTAGCCGTTAATCTCTGGACGGATGCCGCTTCGGGCAATGGTGGTCTGTGGAAGTTTGTGGCAGTGGACGCTGTTCAGGGTATGGAAGCCCTGACGGATGCCCTCTCCGATGCTTCCAGCCTGCTCAACAAAGTGCAGACTTATGCAGCAAAGAAAGAAACCGGAAAGTTCAGTGCAGCCGCTAAGGCTGCACTGGCTGCCGGCATTGCAAATGTGGAAAGCGAATTGGCACACGGCAACACCGACGTGACGGCTCTCAGTAAGCGTCTCTCCGATGCCGTCAAAGCTTTGTGGGCTTCTTTCGGTTATCTGGAAGAGGGACAGCAATACAGAATACATAACAATGTTGAGGCTTTTAGCGGATTGGTATTGGCCGACCTCAATACCGATGCTTACCTGCGCTATTCCTTTCTGCCGACCGACACAGTAGGCACTAAATGGCAAATTGTTTCGTCTACAATCAATGCCGACCACAGCCAAACGGTTCGTTTGCAGAATGTCTCTACTGGCCGTTGGTTGCTCTCAGCTTCCGCCACGAATCTCGGAAAGATAGGCTATGCCGTGCGTATGGCTCCAGGGCGTTCCGCTGTTACGTTCACTTTCAACCCCGCTACACAGGATTATCAAATCAGCATGGGCGGTCACAACTTCTATCCCGTCCCACAAACCTCCACTGCCCTGCCAGGTATCATTGGTGCAGGTTCGGTTTTGGAGCATAAGCCGCAGCCCATTCGCCCACAAGGCGCAGCGTGGGTCATCGAGCAAGTAGACAATAATACTACAGCCATCAATACTCCCTCCGTAGACAACTCTGAGCATAATACGATTTACGACCTTGCAGGTCGTCGCGTTCAGCACCCTCAAAAAGGCCTTTATATAGAAGGACGTAAGAAAACGCTACATCTTTAAGTTAAAGCAGACAATATTATGACGCCTTAATCACCTTCAGCCACTCACGGTTGAAGGTTTTTTTCTTTCTTTTTATCATTAAACCATTGCTGGATACTCAAGAGAGAATAGCGTTTTTCCTTCTTGTGTTCTCAATAATCATTATAGTTGTCCGCAAATATCCTTATTGCGTTTTCAGATACAATAAGCCTGTCAGCTGACATCCTTATTCTGTCAGCTCACACCCTTATTGTATTGAAGCGCACGATAAAACAATCCGAAAAAGGCGTATGTCGTCTCCTTCTCCCTGTGTTTTATTTTTCTTGTTGTCACGCCTATAAGCCTCTGTTTGTCAGACCGCTGAATATCTCTGTGACAACGTGACAACAAAAATGAGTTTTTTTCTTGGTGGAGAGGTGGATGATACTTTCTCTACGCTTTCAGTGCGACGCCGCCGGCGTCGGAGGTGAGAGCTGTCATCTTTCCACGGGTTCCCCCTCGCTTTGCTCGGGTATCACCCGCGGTTACGCATGGTGCGCCTCCTCCGGAGGCGGCTCTGTGTGGATGCGAGAGCAGAGGTGGGAGAGTGAGAGTGGAGTGAGAGTATCCGCAAGACTATATACGATACGTGGGGACGGTGGTAGGCGATGCAGTGAGTGAGAGTACCTGCAAGACTATATGCGATATACGGGGACGGAGTTAGATAATATGAGTGGAGAGTATCTGTAAGACTATATACGATACGTGGTGACGGTGGTAGGCGATGCGATGAGTGAGAGTATCCGCAAGACCATATACGATTCGCGCGGGTGGAGGTGAGCGGAATATCCTCTTGCGCGCTCATCCACTGTCCCCGGC